>DGYJ01000113.1:5929-6536 GCA_002396665.1 Bdellovibrionaceae bacterium UBA5009 | reverse complement strand
TAAGTGACGGGCCAACTGGGTCACCGCAAACAAAAGATCACCAATTTCATGGCGAAGTTTTTTGATTGTCCCGGGGTCTTTTTCGATAAGTTTTTGCTCGAAATCAGCTTGGTCTAAGATCTCTTGCACTTCCATCAGCTCTTCATCAACCTTGGCCTTCACTTCTGTATGATGATCCCAATCAAACTTTAGCTTTTCAGTTTTCACTCCAATTTTGTAGGCCGTCTGTAAAGCTGGTAATGTCTTTGGGATGGAGGAAAACGGATTTTCAATGTCTGAGGGCGATTTTGATTTTTTTTGCTTCTCTTGTTTTTTAATTTGTTCCCAATTGGCCCAAACTTCACCAATGTTTTTGACCTCAGTGTTTGCAAAAACATGGGGGTGGCGTCGAATCATTTTTTCATTTAAAGTGCTAAGAACCTCTGAAATATTAAAATGATTTTTTTCATTTGCAAGTTGGGCATGTAAAGCCACTTGGAACAAGACATCACCAAGTTCTTCTTTGATTTCCATTGGGTCGCCTTCTTCGATGGCGCTAACAAGTTCGTACACTTCTTCAATTGCAAATGGAGCAAGTGACGTGGGGGTTTGCTCTTTGTCCCAGGGG
>DGYJ01000113.1:349-5682 GCA_002396665.1 Bdellovibrionaceae bacterium UBA5009 | reverse complement strand
TATTTCAACTAAGGCATTAAAATCACTTAAATTTGTCGGAGCTTTGGGCATAGGACCTCGCCATGGGACTAGTTCTTGAATTGAAGTAGCATAGAAGCCCGCAGTTTTCGACAAAAATTCCGATATCGTCTATGATAATTTAACATCGTGAGTTGAACATCTGATGGATAAAAATAGAAACGAAAAACCTAGCAAATTCTTTTCGAAAGAAGAGGCCCACACCCGGAGTCGTTATGAAGACCCAGGGCATCAGTATTCTGATTGGGTGCACAAGCTAGGACTTGAAAAGAATTTTTTTAACCGATGGTACAACTTTTTAGATGAAAAGTATTCCCTGAAGCAAATTTTTATTCTTTTTCTATTTAGCTTAGTTCTTTCCTATTTGATCTTTTTTCAGATGATGATTCCCCACAACTTGCAAGTCGGCAAGGTGTCTTCATCTGATATGGTTTCGCCATATTCTTTTGAAATGATAGATGAAGTTTCGACTGAAGAAAAGCGAAGTCGTGCAGAAGGAATTGTTCCAGTTGTTTATGATTACGACACCGGCGTTTTTGAAAACACGACAAGCCATATTTATCGAGCCTTTCGTTTGATGCGCAACGTAGGGGCTGAGATTCAGTGGCCCCGTAAAGGACTTAAGCAAGAAGTTCATATCAAAAAATTTTTAGAACACAAAGATCAATTTGAAAAAGACCTTGGTGTTCCAGTTGCAGATTATCTGTTCGAGTGGTTAGTGGAAAATCATTTTCATCCAAAAATCGAAAATGCATTAGTTAAAAATTTAGAATTTTGGTATCAGAAAAAAATTGCTGATTCCCCAGATCGTTTTATTCCTCTGAATCAAGGTGATGTGACGGCGCGGGTGGTGCACAAAAGTAATTTGGGAAAAGAATATGTTTTGTCTAAGTCAGAAATTGTTGATCTTCAAGTTCCAGACAATTTTGTATTGCTAGAAAGAAAAAGTTTAGAAAAGCTATCTGAAAGCGATCGCCAAAATTTATTATATCTTGCAAGATCATTGGTTGTTCCCAACCTGACTTTGAACAGACAGGAAACCGCGACACGTAAGCAAAGTGCCCGTGATTCGATTCTACCCAATAATATTTCTATAAAAAGAAATCAGGTGGTTGTTTCAAAGGGGTCCCTTGTTCAGCCCTATCAAATGGCTATTCTAAAGCAGATAGAAAATTTGCACAGCGATCAGCGCAAGCATCTTATGGCCTTTGCATTAGCAATGCTTCTTTGTTTGTTTGTTTTGGTTCAGTATTCTTATATTCAAAGATTTACTTTAAACAAAGTGGCTCTGGAATTTAAAGATGTTTTTGTTATGATGTTGATTGCAATTGGTGTGATCTTTATGACGAAGTTCTATATGTTTGTGGCGGATGCTGCATTCATTAGTAAATTTGGTAGTTCTATTATGCACAGTGTGTTTTTGTATGGCGCACCAGTGGCTTCAGGAGCAATGCTTGTTGGGCTTTTAATGAGTTCTGGCGAAGTTGTTTGGTTGTATGCTGTGTTTTTATCGGTGGGACTTGGCCTGATGGAAGATTTTAATTTTTCATTTACGCTAGTGAGTCTTGTGGGTGGTGTGGCTGCAGCCCGGGGTGTTTACAATTGTAAAAAGCGAAGTGATATTTATAAAGCCGGAATACGAGTTGGAATTATCAACTCTTTGATGATTGTGTTTCTGTTTTTTATCAATGCCATTGAAAGTGAATCGCTGCCTACAGAAATTTGGTGGGCAGTACCTGCTGGTTTTTTTGGTGGAATATTTAGTTCCATGGTCACAATGATGGTTATCCCGTTTCTGGAATCTGTTTTTAACTACACGACCGATGTGAAGTTGCTTGAGCTCAGCAATCTGAATCATCCCTTATTACGTGAAATGTTGATCAAAGCTCCGGGCACATATCATCATTCGATGATGGTTGGAAGCATGGTTGAAGCAGCGGCAGAAGAAATAGGAGCGAATTCATTGCTTGGAAAAGTAATGTGCTATTATCATGACATTGGTAAAATGGCCCATTCCAATTATTTTATTGAGAATCAAAAGGCGGGACAAAATCCCCATGATCAGATTTCTCCGTTCATGAGTCGGACTCTTTTAATCGCCCATGTGAAAGATGGGGTCGAGCTGGGAATGCAATATAAACTTGGAAAGCCAATTATTGATGGGATTATCCAGCATCATGGAACAACATTGATTTCATTTTTTTATAACAAAGCATTAGATCTTAAAACTGATGATGATCCTGATTTTTCAGAAGAAGAATTTCGATATCCAGGTCCTAAGCCCCAGTTTCGAGAGTCTGCATTGTGTATGCTGGCTGATAGTATTGAGGCCGCGGCAAGGTCATTGGACGAGCCAACTCCTTCGAGGCTGCAAAACATTGTCAAAAATGTGATTCAAAGAAAATTTGCCGATGGACAGTTGGACGAATGTCATTTAACTTTAAAGGAAATAGCAAAAGTCGAAAACGCCTTTGTCAGAATTCTTTTAGGAATCTACCATCAAAGGATTGATTACCCACGAAGTGCTGGGGGCGGACTCGGCGAATCGATCACTCCGTCGGTAAAGGTTTTGAAATGAAACTTCTTGTTGTAAATGATTGCAAGGATTCGATCTCGGAAGATTTTTTGAATCAATGGGTCCAGCAAATATCTTCTGATTTAATTAAAAAAAATATTCTTAAACCAGAACTTGTTGCAAAAGAATTGTCTGTTGTTTTGTTGGATGAGCGTGATGCGAAAAAGATCAATTGGCAATATCGCACGAAAGACTATGCGGCTGATGTTTTAAGTTTTCAAACAGACGATCCTGAAAGTTTTGGCGAATTGGTTATGTGTCCCCAGGTCATTCGCCGCCAGGCTGTTGATCATAAATTAAAATATGAACAAGAAATGGTATATATGGTACTTCATGGTGTATTGCATCTGTTGGGTTATGATCACGAAAAAGGCCCTGAGGATGAAAAGAAAATGTTTTCAATTCAGGACGAAATTTTTGAGAAGCACATCTTGAAAAAAGAAAAAAAATCATCCACTGGAAAATCATCTGCTTCGGCTAAGGGTTCAGCTTCTGCAAAATCTTCGCGTGCTGTAAAGTCTTCATCCGCAGCAAAAATTTCTGGCGTGACAATTGCTTCTGGTGCTGCAAGCTCTTCATCTGCAAGAAAAAGTTCAAACGTTGCAAAAGGTTCCGCTTCCAGTCCATCAGCTCTTAAATCGAATTTAAAAGTGGATGCTTTGAAGCCGCAATCTAAAAATAATATGGCAGCATCTCCTAAGGCGACAACAAAAGCAAAAATGCCGACAGCAAAGGCATCTAATGCGAAGACTTTGAATGCTAAAACGTCTAATGCAAAAGTTTCTACGGTAAAGACGGCTGCAAAGAAAAAAACAACTTCAAAAAAATAAACAACTTCAAAAAAATAAACTTAACTGCAATTGCTTATTTTCGATTTAACTGACTCAATTTTCACTGACTCAATTTCGAAATTCCATTGATGAATTTTTTTCTAATAGAATATTCCATTACTGGAATTTCCAGCAATGGAATATTCAGTAGAGGATTTTCTAAGCGATTGAATTAGTACAATCTATAACGAATAGCCATCATTTCTTCTGCCAGGCGATGAGGTGATCATTCAATCAGGAATTTTTTAACTAAAAACTTCTCGGTTAGAGATGTTTCTGCTGGAGATATTTTAAGTGATTTGGTCCCATTAAGCTTCGCCAATACTTTTAAAATATTCGAGACCGGTCTTTTTTGGTAGGGCCACAGACCAGCGGCCTCATTCTTATTTTTTAGAATATAATTATTTATAATTTTAAAGGTCTTTGTTTTAACGACAGAGGAAAAAGGTCTTTCATCCCAAATTCGAATTGTTTTAGCAATTTTAAATGTTCTTTTAATTTTCAAGGCCAATGATCCCGCCAGATCCCTTAAGAAATCCGCCTGGGCCTTGTCGCTTGTAAATTTGATCAGTAGGTGCAGATGGTTCGAGTTGATCGAGAACTGATAAAGCTTTGAATTGTATTTTTTTGCTTTTTTCTGAATCAAATTCTGCACCCATTCTTTTCGATTGGACTTTAAAAGTGAACGGCTCCCAGAAAGTAAGCGACTGCGAAGAATGACATGGGTGCATCTGTTTTTAAGAAAGGGTCTGGCAAATTTACGGTGTTGAAGGGCTCCGCCATAAACCAATTGATCCCTGATCAGGTGAGCCTTTGTCCCAGTTTTGTGTTGATTCAAGATATTGGTTGCTAAGGCCTTTGATTTTTTAATGGCGACAAGATTCTTTTGCTTCATGGTTGGGGAATTTGTAATTGATGCTGATTAGAAAATCGATATTAAAACATGAATGACGCAAAAAAAGTAGCGATGGTTATAAAAGCTGTAAACCATGTGTCGCTCTAATTTTGTAAACGATGTTTCGACTTGATCAGTGATTTGGGAGCGGAAATGAAGTTTTGGGTTGCAGCAGAATTAGGACTGTAAAGAAAGTTTTGGGTTGCATGGATTACGGAAAGTAAATGCTATTCTGATCTGTAGATGAGCTGAAAATGCAAAAGTATGTTTTGGGTTGCAGCAGAATTAGGACTGTAAAGAAAGTTTTTGGGTTGCTTGGATTACGGAAAGTAAATGCTATTCTGATCTGTGCATGAGTTGGAACTGCAGTGGATATTTTTGGTTACGAAGGCTTAGGATTGTAAATACTGTTCTGAGTTACGCATGAGATAGAAGTCAAACCATATTCTGATTTCTATAGAGGGGAATACGTTGGCGGATGCTGTGGGTCTGTTGAGACAAATCCCTTGGGCGAAATCCCCTGAGAACTTGGGCTGTGTTAATTGCTCAATCTGCGGAAACTATCGAAGCTACTCAAGCCACTGAAGCCACTGAAGCCACTCAAGCTACCTAAACTCTGAAGCCATTAAAACTACGAAGTCATTAAAACTACAACATACTAATCCCACAGATAAAGAACAGATTTTTAACCAGGAACTTGTTTTGAGGGGCGCGTTTTTTCAATTTGAAGTTGACATTGTGCCCGATCAGTTCAAATTTAGAATACGGGCAAGATCGGCACAAAGTTTAGATGTGTAGATTATAAAAATTAGAAGTGTAGATCGCGAGAAAAGCTTAGAAAGTTTGCAAGAATATGGATTGCAAGAAAAGTTTAGAAATTTAGATTGTAAAATTAGAATCTGATTGCAAGCAAAGTTTAAATGCGCAGATTGTAAAAATTTGAATTGTGGATCGCAAAAACGTAAAGCGTAAAGCGTAAAACGTAAAACGTAAAGCGTAAAACGTAAAACGTAAA
>DGYJ01000113.1:0-194 GCA_002396665.1 Bdellovibrionaceae bacterium UBA5009 | reverse complement strand
GCGTAAAACGTAAAACGTAAAACATAAAGTGGAAAATTTTAAACATAAAGATATAAAGTAAGTTCTAAGCATAAAGAAAGTTCGAAAAAGGAAAGAATCATGTCTGTGATCGCCGAGTGGCCGGAGGCCAAGAAAAAACTAAACCAACTCGAAGACTTTTCAAAAGAGCTTCGGGGGTATCTTTGACCTGGATA
>DGYJ01000112.1:28936-40091 GCA_002396665.1 Bdellovibrionaceae bacterium UBA5009 | reverse complement strand
GAGTGGTCTTGTCGAAAAGCCTGGCCAATACAGATCAACTGCCGTGGGGATTTTTAAGGGAACTCAAATCAGTAGAATGGCGCCGCCGGCCAAGCAGATTCCTCTCCTTATGGGAAAGCTGTTTGAATTCCTCAAAAAAGACAAGCAAGCTCATCCCTTAATTAAGGCCTGTGTTTTTCATTACGAGCTTGAATTTATACATCCCTTTATTGATGGGAATGGTAGGATGGGGCGTTTTTGGCAACAGCGCCTACTGATGGAGCATTCACCAGTTTTCGAATTCATTGCAGTTGAAAGCTGGATTCATAGAGAGCAGAAGAAATATTACTTGGCTCTTGAGAAAAGTGATCATGAAGGTGAGTCCACTCATTTTATCGAATTTTCTTTGGAACTCATTTTAAAAGAATTGAATTTGTTTCGGGCGGATTATCGGCCGATTAAAGATGACTACTCAGTTAGAATCGAGTCGGCCTTGCTTCATTTTTCGAACCGCGAGTTTTCGCGCAAAGATTACCAATCCTTGCACAAAAACATTTCTGCCCCTACCGCCAGCCGTGACCTGGCTCAAGGGGTGCGTGACGGAAAAATTCAGATCCAGGGAACCAAGGCCCGCGCCGTCTACAGGGTGAAGGGGTAGGGATTAAATAAGGTCTAAGGATTTTCTCATGTTCTGCAGTCCAGGCTAGTTTCTTTTGTGCAAGGAGAAGAGACTCAGATTAAAGGCGTTCACAATTCAATTTCGTGCTACTGTCAGTTAGCCCTTCTGCATGAAACCTTCCACGAAAGTACAAAACCATGTCTAAAGATGTCCGCTGTCGTAATTTTAATCATGGACGTTCCAATGTCACAATTCGGTTTTGCCCAGACTGTGGTGAAAAAATAAATCCCAATATTACCACGTCTTGCAATGAAGAAAAACATGCCCAAAGGCGCAAAGATCGCAACACCTACTGTTCTGACTGTGGCAAAAAAATCAGATAAAACTTGATGTTGTGATTGGTCCTAGGGTGGTCTGCTCCACCCCAGGATGAATCTATGAAGAAACAATTGCTGTGTCTTATTTTGACTTCACTGCATTTCCATCAACGGGATTAAAGTAAATTTCTACTTTTTTACCATCTTTGTCTGTGCCATAGATTTCATAGCATGTGCCAGGTTGCTTGAACTTGCTGATTTTGTATCCTTCGGCCTCAACTTTCTTTTTAAAGTCTGCTTCGCTCATCCATTTATCTTTTGGTTGGTCTGTGCAGCTTTTTTTGGCGTTAGCAACGCCCGCGGTCATAAGCATCAAGCCTACGATGAATAATGTTCTCATTTTGAACCTCCTGGTTTTTTGTTGGGGACAATATGTCCGTTAAAATAGTCTATTATTTGCACAATACACAAATCCTTGTTTAGAATTAACGCTGCAGACAAGCATCAATAATGATTTTGATCTTTACTGGAGCAGCATATGAAAAACATCCGCGTCTATGACTTTCCAACCCGTATTTTTCACTGGCTTTTTGCGGCCTACTTCATCGGGGCTTTTTTCATCGCCAAAACCTACGACGATGATTCAATACAATATCCATACCACATGCTCATGGGGTTGACATTGGCCTATATGGTTGTGCTTCGAATTCTGTGGGGATTTGTGGGTGGCAAATATTCAAAATTTAATTCATTTCAGCTGCAACCGAAAATGCTTGTTCAGTATTTTAAAGATTTGATGACCTCTAAAACGCAAAAAACTTTGGGTCATAATCCGGCTTCCAGTTGGGCTGCAGTGACCATGATGCTGCTGGCTTTAGGAATGGCGACGACTGGCATTTTAATGGCTAAGGATATGAACAAAGAGTTTGTCGAAGAAATTCACGAAATTTTTGCCTATGCCTTTGTTGTTGTTGTCGTTGGACATGTCGTTGGGGTTATCATTCACACAATCCGCCACAAGGAAATGATTGGCCTCAGCATGGTGACGGGGAATAAAAAAACCGAGGATGTCAAGGCCATCAGTCAGCCTGCGAATTGGATGGCAGGGATTGTTTTTTTAGTCATGATTTTTATTTTTCTTGGTTATGTCAGCAAAAATTTTGATAACAAAGCCGGGACATTAAAAATTTTTGGGACGACTTTACAGTTGGGCGAAGGGGCTGAACCCGGCGCAATTGATTCGGGCTCTACCGAAATGAATACCGGCATGGCTCCTGAGGATGAGCGCTATGGCTTAGGAAGTGGAACAGAAAATTCTCCGAATGATTCTACTCCCTCAGAAGAAGAGGCTAGCCCTTCTGAAAATGGAAACGAATAGGAATGGAAAGCACAGAGCATCGTTTTAAAAATATTCAAAAAATTGGAGTTCATTCGGGTTGGACTCAAGATCTGTATCATTCTTTATTGCTTTACAGTTGGTCTCGCTTCTTTTTGTCCTATTTAGTTTTCTTTTTATTTTTTAATTTTTCATTTGCTTGTGCCTATTGGTTGGTCCCAGGAAGTGTCCAGGGGACAGACCTTTCGCTTTGGAATGCCTTTGCCTTTAGCGTTCAAACTTTTTCAACAGTTGGATATGGCGCTTTTTATCCAAAAGGGGATTGGGCCCACATTGTTGTCATCATAGAATCTGTTTTGTCAGTTTTTGTGACTGCGGTACTCACCGGTCTAATTTTTGCAAAATTCTCTAGGCCCAGTGCGAGGATTCTTTTTTCAAAAAATATTTTAATCACTCAATTTGACGGTAAGAAAACTTTAATGTTTCGCATGGGTAATTTGCGGGCGAATCAAATTGTTGAGGCCCAAGTCAAGTTGATGGTTCTTAAGAATTTTAAAACCATCGAAGGGGAAAGTATTCGTCGGCAGTTGGATATTCCGGTTGTTCGAAGTTCAAGTTTATTTTTTGCATTAAGTTGGACTGTGATGCATATCATAGATGAAAACAGCCCACTTTATAATTTAACTTTAAAGGATTTGATGGATCAAAATTTAGAAATCGGCGTTTCAGTTATTGGCTATGATTCTACATTTTCCCAAACGATACACTCGAATTGTATGTATGTCCCTACAGATTTTATTTTTGATCGTCACTTCGAGGACATTTTCACCCTTAAAGATGGTCGAATCCAGTCGATGAATTATGAAAAGTTTCATCTTTTAAAGGGCACGTAGGTGATGCGAGTTTTTAAATCCACATTTGTTTCAGTCTTTGTTTTTGCACAATTTTGTATCGCCGCCGAAGATCCAAAGCTGACTTTCTTTGGGCATAATTTAAGTTCGACAACAGAGCTAATGTCAGCTGGTCAGTGCACATTGGGCTTTGTCTTTGCAGCCTGCGGAGTAAGCAATAAAGTAACATTAGGGTCGAGTCCGTGGATGTATCTTGATTATAAGATGTACAGTTTGGCTGTTCGCGGGCTGATTTCTGAGGATTCTGATGGCGATCGTTGGGCCTGGCAAGTTGATTACTTTAAGACCTTTAATAAAGAGTACGATAGCACATACGCAACACCATATATGATGGAATCGGTTTGGAATGAATTGCTCTACAGTCAAAAATTTGAAAATGGCTATACGATGACAACCAATTTACATTTAAATTACTACTTCGAACAAAAAATGCCATTTTCACTACGGAGGCCTTTTTATAAAGCAAAGCCCCTGCAGATCAATTTAACAACTTTTCATCAAGTGGATTTGGTAAAAAATTGGTTTATTCAAGGTGAAATTGGGCTGATTGATATTTTAAATTCCCCATTGCATTTTCATGGGGGATCAACAATTGGAAAAAGATTTAAAAATTGGTATTTCTATTTTGGTTTTTCATTTACCCCAGCAGTGACTGCAATGTTCAATACGGGACGAACTGATGTGCAGTTTCTGTATAAAAAAAATGGCCTAACCTACGATGATTTGTATTCTCCGGAAGAAGTTAAGTTGGACTATTCAATTCATCCAGAAATCAGTTTACAGTACTTTTTTTAATCAAAATCTTCTTTGAGCTTTTGAATAACATTTTTAGCATACTTAGGAAGCATCTTCTGAAGTCGTTGGTTATCGGCGCGGCTGTTGAGCCATCCAATCCCACTCAGACGGCGAGCATGATACAAGTATTTAAGAACTTCCTCTTCATCTTTGGTCCAAGTAGAATTTTTGCAATAGCCTTCAATAAGTTGTTCTTTAAATTGGTTTAATTGTCTTAAAGGTTTATTTAAATTGTTTTCAAGAGAGAGCATTGAAATTGCTAGATCATAGGCGAAAAACCCAAAACCGCAGTCGTCAAAATCTATGGGTACAAAATCATTTTTTGTTCGGATTAAATTACCAAAGTGTAGATCCGAGTGAATGAGTCCCATTTTGTGGGGAAATTTTTTTTCATATTCACATAGTTTTTTGTAAATTTCTGGACGAGTTAGATTTATAAATTTCTGGTCATCTTTTGATATTGCAGAAACATTTTCGAATGAGCCAAGGGTTGGATTGTCTCCGGCTAGACCCGAGGCATTCCAATACATTCGATTTTTGCATGTTGATTCTTTTCCGTAATTTTGAAGTTTTGATGTCAGTACTCCAAGTTCGTAAAGATGTTTTGGTGTGACTGACTTTTCAATTTGTCGGCCATCAATCCAATTTAAAACATCACAGTTCATTTCCTGTTTGAAATCATTCGAAATCATAGTCTCAATCAATTGTCCATTTTTCGAAAGAATTGGAGTAGGTACTAGGACATCTGTTTTTTTACTAAGATTTAATATCCAGCTGAGTTCTTCATTTAGTGCATTTAGATTGTGGTAGTTTGGTCGATGTATTCGCAATACAAAATTTTTATTTTTACCGATTATTTTAAATGTTGCATTTTCTCCAAAACGTATAAATTTTATATCTGCTACTTCAATAGGAAATCTTTTAATAGCTTGATATGCCAAATTTCTAAATTTGCGAACTTGTGATAGATAGCTAGTTTTTTGGACTGGATTTCTTTGCTGCATATTCATACACTTTACTTTATGAAAAACTTTATGGTCACCGAGTTTTAATTGTGTTGTTGTTTTTTCCAGTAAATATAAAATGGTAAACCACTTACAACAAGCAAGGTTCCCATTAAACTTTTGATAATGGGTTGATGGCCTAGATTGTATTCGTGAATGTCGTTGTAAAGAGTCAACATAACAAACAGACAGGAAAACAAAACGAAAATCAGTGGGACAAGGGGGTAGCCTGGGGTTTTAAAGGGTCGTTGTGCATCTGGTTTTTGCCAGCGTAAAATAAAGACGCCAACTCCCAGTAAAATATAAAGCGCCCAATTGACGAAGACGTACATGCTGGTGATCAAATCAAAGGAACCAGTTAATAATAAAAATCCAGCCCATAGGCCCTGATACGATAAGGCTTTATATGGCGTTTGGTAGCGTGAATGAATTTCGCCGGCTTTGGAGGTGAAGACTCTATCTTCAGCCATGGCAAAATAAACTCGTGCATTTGTCAGTATAGAAGAATTTGTTGTGTCAAATGTTGACAGAATGATCAGTAAGGCTACAAGTATTGCCCCCTGTGGGCCCACGGCCACAGACATCACAGCAGCAGCGACCCGATCATTGGGGGCGGCGGCAATTTGCGAAAGTGGCAAGACATGCAGATAGGCCAAATTGATCAAGATATATAAAAAAATAAATCCCAAAGTGCCAAGTACAATGGCCCTTGGAACGGTTTTTTCTGGGTGTCGAACTTCGCCGGCAATATAGGCCACATTTCCCCAGCCATCGTAGGCCCAAAAGGCACTCGACATCGAGGCCGTGATGGCCGCTATCAATGCAAAGCCAGCAATGGGTTGTGAAGACTGTTCAAATAAATGACTTTCTCCGTGAAATAGAAAAAACGCTGACAGAACAATTCCAAGGATTGCTAAAACCTTCGCGCTCGTGGATAGGCTTTGTAATTTTGCGCCAAATTTGACCCCACGAATATTTAAGGCAGTCAAAAATAAAATCAAAATAATACCGACCATTTTTTTGCCAAGATCTGCAAGCGGAAAGATTGATCCAACATAGGGTATAGTGAGGGGCCAAGCTTCAAGTTCGGCCCCCAGATGGGGCAGAGGAATAAATTCACTGAAATAATTTGCAAAAATAAATGCTAGGGCTGCAATTGCGCCAGAACCTGCAATTGTAAAATTCGCCCATCCATACATGAAGCCAATTTTTTCCCCATAGATATTAGATAAATATTTATAAAGTCCGCCAGTTGTGGGCATTTGGCCGATCAGCTCGCATTGGGTTAGAGCCCCAAATAATGTCATCAGTCCTGTGAAAATCCAAACGGCGATCAAAATTTGGGCATTTTGGAGATCTCTTGTCATCTGTGCTGACGAGACAAAAATACCTGAGCCAACAACAGACCCAACGACAATTGCTGTCGTTGGAAAAAGTGTTAGACTTCGATCCAATTTTTCAGCTCTCATGGCCCGACCTTTGCTAAAGCAAATGGAAACATTGTTTTCTGCAGTATTTGCAACTTTTGGTGTCCATTTGTCACCAAAAACTTACTTTGACGAAAGCAAGTGAATCTAATAATAACGACAGTGTATTTGCTCTATCACAGAAAAGGAACAGGCATGGAACTTCAAGAATTAAGCCCCGAACAGATTAGAAATATGTCATTGGCAGAAAAAGACCATTGGTGGTTAACGAATATCTACCGTGGCCACATGCCCCAGTTGAATTTTCGTTCAGCTATTACTGGAATGCTTTTGGGTTCAATTCTAAGTCTGACAAATCTTTATGTGGGCATCAAAACGGGATGGACCCTTGGTGTAGGTATCACCTCTGTGATTTTGTCTTTTGCAATCTTTAAACTTTTAGCCAAGCTGAATATCGGTAAAGAAATGACCATACTTGAAAACAATGCCATGCAGTCCGTCGCCACCAGTGCGGGTTATATGACAGCTCCACTGATTGCATCGATGCCTGCCTTTATGATGGTCACGGGTCAAGTTGTTCCCATGTGGCAGACGTTTTGGTGGATTGTTTGTTTATCTATTTTGGGAGTGCTTTTTGCCTTCCCCTTAAAAAAACGATTTATCAATGACGAGCAAATGCCTTTTCCAGAGGGTCGCGCGGCGGGTATTGTTCTAAACAACTTGCATGGCGATAGCGGTGATGGAATTTTTAAAGCGAAAATCTTGGCCTATGGCGCTGGTGTTTCAGCATTGATTGAAACCATGCGCAGTGAAGCAGTCATGAAGGCCATTCAAATGCCATTCTTAAAGCTGCCAGAATTCTGGGATGAATTGGTCTATGGATTTTACGTTCCTAAAATCATGGGTACACCTCTGAAAGATCTAACAATCCGTTGGGATTCTTCCATTGTGATGATGGGAACAGGTGGCTTGATGAATATGAAAACAGCAATGTCATTGCTGTTGGGTGGATTTATTAACTATTTCGTTTTGGCTCCAATTATGATTGATCAAGGCGCCATTGCAGGACCTGGTTTTAAAAATATCACCATGTGGTCTCTGTGGTCAGGGGCTGCCATGATGACGACGGCTTCTTTGTATGCCTTTTTTTCGAAGCCACAAATGATTATTGAATCCTTTAAACGTTTGATGTCGAAAAATAAAAATTCTCAAAAAAGTGAATTGGATGATATTGAACTTCCAATGTGGATTTTTGCAGTGGGAATTCCAATTGTTGGCGCCATCACTGTGTATCTTGGCCATGCATGGTTTGGTATTCATTACGTTTTAGGTATCATTGCACTGCCGTTGGTTTTCGTTTTCACTTTGATCGCAGTGACATCGACAGGTTTAACGGCCATTACTCCGGGTGGGGCGTTAAGTAAGTTGACGCAAATTTCTTATTCGATCATGGCGCCGGGAAATATCAGCACCAACTTAATGACTGCTGGGATCACCACTGAAGTTGCATTGAATGCCAGTAATTTGCTAATGGATATTAAACCTGGTTACATGCTTGGCGGTAAACCAAGACACCAAGCGATTGGGCATGTGCTTGGAATTTTTGCGGGTGGCCTTGTGGCAGTTCCAGTTTTTTATGCCATCTTTAACAATGATATTAGCATGTTTACATCTGATAAATTACCACTTCCTGGAGCTTCGATTTGGAAGGGTGTTGCTGAAGTTTTAACAAAGGGTTTAAGTACCCTGCATCCGTCGGCACAAATTGCAGTTTTGATCGGCGCAATCATTGGTATTTTATTCGAAGTTTTGAATGAAAAAACAAAAGGTAAGTTTCCATTGTCTGGTGTTGGTTTAGGTTTGGGATTTGTTTTGCGTTTCAATGACTCTTTGGCAATGTCGCTAGGGGCTTTATTCTTCTGGCTTTGCAAAAAGAAATTTACAAATAAATCTAGTGTGGGATTCCGTGCCTTTGTTGAGAACCAAGAAACACTTGCGGCCGGTGTGATTGCCGGGGGCTCCTTGATCGGGATTATTTTGATTTTATTAGAGACTGTTGTCCTGGCCTAATTTTTTTGCAGCCTGGGTTTTTGGTATCTGGGCTGCGAAATCCATCGAACATGCGTTTTGTCACTTGCTTGCCTGCGCAAGCTCGTGCCAAAGCCGAACTTGTCTTTCGCAGCCCAGATACCAAAAACTCTACAAAACATTTTTTAATTATTGGGTCCGATCCAAAGTTGCATTAAAATATCATCTGCAAAATGACCATCTGATAGTAAAAATGCTTTTGGGTGGTGGCCGACTTGCTGAAATCCCAATTTTTTATAAATATTGTGGGCTGTGCTGTTCGGAGACATCACACTGAGTTCTATGGAAAGTAGACCAGTTATTTTTTTTGCATTTTCAATAATTGATTTCATTTTCATAGTGCCAAGTCCTTGACCTCGGAAGTCGGGGTGTAAAGTGATCCCTAAGGCTCCGCGGTGTTTTCTCTTGGAATCTTTATAGGCAGCAAAGCTTGAAATCCCCACAATTTCAGTGCCGTATTCTGCAATCATAACAAATGCACTAGAACTTTCGTTATGGGATTTGATAAATTTTATTTCATCCTCGACTGTCATTTTTTGAGCGGATTCAGGTGTTGTTAGTATGTAGGGAGAGGTTTCTGAAAAGGCTCGAAAAGCTAACAAGAGCTTTTCGGCCTCGCCTATATCCGGGCTTCGAAAAATAATTTTCTTTCCGTTTCGGAGCAGGATTTCTTTTGTATTTACAATCATGTGATGAACTTAAGATATAAATATTGTTTTTGTCAAAAAAACTATGAAATCCCTACGCAAGTCTTTTTTTCATAATCATATAGCCCGAGCTTTTCATAAATTGTTCGCGGGCCTTTGCGCTCATCAAGAGGCCTAGGATTCGTGCCCACCACGGGTAGGGTGATTTGCGACCTATCTTCAAAGCAAGTTCTGGAATGTATTCGATACGATCAGGCTTCCAGTTTCTGGACTCAAAGAAGCCGAACCAATCTGGTGGAAAAAATAAAAAGGGTGCGTTTTTCATCTGCTGGGTTCTTTTTTGATTCTGTAAATACTTATAAACCATCGGCGAAATATGATCAGCAATCCAATAATGGATATTGGCTTGTTCAAAAAGATCCTCTGCAAGATTCAAAGAAACTCTTTTCAGATCGACGGTGGTTTTTTCGTTTACCAATTTTTTATTTTTAAATTCAATCAGATGTTCAAAATCGACTTCAATCCAGTTTAAATTTTTAGGTAATTGCATGCGGTAGGGCCGAGTATCAAGGCCTGCACCAAGATTGATGACGGCATCGACTGCATTTTTGGTGACCAGATCTTCGATAAAGCGATCAATCATCACGGTTCGAATGACGACATTGTGCCGAGTATGGGCCGAGGTTTTTTTCATGCTCTCTGCAATTTGTTGAGCGCGCTCATCAATAAGTAATTTTGCAAGGGGGTCTTTAAAGAGGGCATCATCTCTGTCAGTCTCTTCGGCTCGGTAATAGGTGACCCAAAGCGCAGTGTCGGACACGTCTTTAATTGGAATTTGATCAGTTGTCATATTTTATTTTTAGCGCTTAATGCAAGCTTGGGGAAGTTAAAACTAGTGGTGTTGCGTAAAGTTTCATATCAGTAGGGTGTTCCATCTTTGTGTGTGAAGGACCAATTCCCGTCGGCATTCATTTTAGCGACAAGATCGTCTTCCGGGTATTCTACAAGGTCCCCTATCTCGCGGTCTCCGATTTCTAAATAAGTCACTGGTTGGTTTGTGAGGTTTACAATTTTATGGGCTTCGCCGTCTGGGGTAAAACCAACGCACATCCCAGGTGACAATTCAGTTTTTTGATTGCCTTGGTAAAGTGTCGGATGGCCGCTGATCACATAGATAAATTCTTCCTGTAACGAGTGCTTATGCAGGAGTGCCGATTCTGCTTGGGGTATAAGTTGTGTTAAATTAACCCCAAACTTTTGGATTCCATAGTGGTTTCCAAGTTGGGACTTTGTACGCCCCTGCATGCGTCGAGCAAAGGGTTCGGGGTAAACAGATTTTTTTGTTCTTGGTGGAATTTCAGTGGCTAAAATTGGTTTTGCATTCGAATTCATTTTAAGCTCCCAGAAGATATACTAGACAATGAAATCTATATCCTACCTATTGGTAGGATTCAAGAATTCTCTTTTCTAAGAGCCAATGATATATTTTGTGCGGCGGCCAAATTTACATGGAAGGCAACGGAAGGCATTCCATGATTTCTACGCTGTCGCCTGGAAAAATTTTAAAATGCGGGTGGTTTTTAAATAGTTTGGCAGCGGCTTCATGGGAGGGGGCTTCTATAATCGTGTAGCCCGTGATCATATTCACGGTCTTAGAGACTCCTTTTGAAGTGGTTTGAAGGGTTTTCCCGATGGGGCATCCCATGTCGATAATTCGTTTTGAATTTTTTTGGGCCCATTTCGTCCAGGCAGAAATCCCCTGGGCAGTTTTTTTATTTTGCATTTCTGGGGTCATTTTATTCCATTGTTTTAGCGCTTTGCTTTTTGGTGACCCTATGTAAATGGCTAAAAATGTTTTTGTTTTTTTCATGGGATTTCCTTTTAATGTATTGGAATTAATATTTCTGTTTTTAAGTTTTTTTCTTCAGTGTCCACGGGTGTATTTAAATAAATTTCTGCGCAAAATTCATTTCTAATCCTGAGCTTGTGGCTAGCTATTATGCCAAAGGCCTGGGGGTAGGCTTCGGCCAGC
>DGYJ01000112.1:25793-28758 GCA_002396665.1 Bdellovibrionaceae bacterium UBA5009 | reverse complement strand
TCGGCCAGCTGATGGTAGGGGCCAGTCAGTAAGAAGCGTGCGTATTTTCCAGGGAGCGTGGCTCGTAATTTCAATTTTGCAGGCACGTCAGAAGGGGTTGATGATAGAAATACCCCGGCCTGGTAGACAAACTTCGAGTCATCATTTTTAGACTCATCAATGCGACTAAGGCCAACCATTTTTGATATCGAAAGTGATTTAGTGATTGGTCCGCATATTTGCCCAAATTCTTGCCAGGCCACGGGTGCTGTTTTCATAAAAGGGCCAAGCTTTTCAATGTAAAGCAGCTGCATGCTGTCTAGCTGAATGACTTCGGGTTCTGTTGTAAGATTGATTTTCATAGTTATTTCTTTTCAACTAGATTTTTTAACTTTTGAAGTCCTTTTTCAAACTGTGCACCTACGTATTTGTCCATATCCATGAATGTTACAAGGCACATCAAACGGGCAATGAACGGTTTGTCGCCGCGAACTGTCCAAGTCATTTTTGTTCCATCACCCTCAGGAGCAAGTGAAAATTCTGAATCTTGAGTGAACTCCATGGGCTTGGTGTAGGTGATTTTTGTTTTTGCCAATTGGTTTGGAATCAGCTCAATAATTTCTGCTTTGCCAGTTCCCATTTGTCCTGGGCTTTCCCAGTTGGCCGTTGATCCTAGGCCTTCTTCTGGGCCGCTGTAGGACATTTTGACTTGGGGGTCGGTTTCAGCCCAGGGCATCCATTCGTCAGCTTTTTTTGAACTGCTGATGTATGGGTTAATGGCTTCGGCCTTTGCTTGGATGACGATTTCCCTTTGGATTTTGTAAGTGCCTTCTTGAAAGGCCGCAATCAATACGACACCAAGAATTATTACAAGAACAGTGAATGCGATTTTTTTGAACATGGAGCCTCCGATAAGTTATAATTTTACTTTACATACCAATTAGTATGTTGTCAAATAGACCTTGTGAAGAAAAAGAAGATTGTGTCGCAGCGAAAAAAGACCAGGAATTTGTTGGAATCAAGGGCCCAAATTTTAGGGGCCGCATTTTCCGAAATCTACGCCCATGGTTTTCAAGGCTGTAGTATTGATGACATTTTAGCTAAAACAAATTTAACGAAGGGGGCTTTGTTTCACCAGTTCCCTTCAAAGTTAGAACTTGGCTATGCTGTCGCCAGCGAAGTTTTGACTCAGATGATACTTGATCGTTGGGTGGACCCGCTGAAAGAATACAAAAATCCTATTGATGGGATTTTGAAGCAAATGCATCGTCACATTGGCGGAGTGACCGAATCCGATTGGCAGCGCGGTTGCCCACTGAATAATTTGGTGCAAGAGATGTCGGGGATAGACAAGGGCTTTCAAGAGCGCTTAACAAAGACCATTGATTTGTGGATTGATGGGATTCAGGGCGAATTGCAGCGTGGGATTCGCGAAGGAGCAATTTCAGAAAAAACCAATACCAGAAGCTTGGCCGAATACTTTGTCATGTTTCACGAAGGACTTTATGGCTTTTTAAAAGCGAAGCCTGATCGCAGAACTTACAATTCTTTGTTTAAAAATTTTAAAAAGTCTTTGCAGGGGTATTTGATTTCAAATTAGTTTTTGAATAAATCTGTTCGGTCAATTCCATAACTTGAGCAGGCAATTGCTAATTAGCTGCTGTGCAGACCTGGCCAGGAATGGAAATCGAGTCGCTAATCATGATATTACTAACAGTATTCGTATCAACGAAGATGCCACTTCCTGCCTGACTTAATATTTGCAAGTTTGTGATGGCGGGCGTACTTGTTGAAGGGCCAAAGTAAATTGACGAGACGCTGGCTTGAGTTGATAAACTTTGAGCTTGTGTCGTTAAGTTTGTTGCTAAGGCTTTAATTTGAGTTGTAATATTTGTGCCTTTGCCTAGGTCTGTAGGCATACCATCTGACATAAACACGACAACATATTTCCAGCCATCGCCTGGAGTGGTCGAATTATTGACGATATCTTTAATGCTTGTGAAGGCTGCATTGTAAGCGGTCCCATACTGCGTGCCAAGTGAATCAAACGAGTCCAGGGCCTTTTCGAAATCCGCTGAATCGCCAAATGCATTTTGCGTTTTAGAAACGAACTGCTTTTGAACTTTGTCCCACACGACGGCCTGTGCGCCGAACCATGCGAATGAGTATTTAAAATTTTGTTTATCTCTGTACTGGTTAACGAAATTTCTTAAAATTTGATCTCTGTAGTATTTTTTACTGTCCGTTTGATTTGTGCTGTCAGAGTTATCAACCATAAATATAATTTTTAAATTTTCCTGGGTCACGTTCAAGACATCTGTACAGTTTTGAACAGGGCCAGAAGACGCGGGAGCTGTTGAGGCTTCAGTTTGGTTTGTTAAAGTCGACGGGGCGACAAGCTGCAGTTGGCCGGGCTGGCCACAATTATTAAAAGCTACCGATAAAAAAAGTCCAAGTATTGTAAATGCAAAAAGCCTGCTGTGAGCAGTTTTAATTCTTTTCATATCGCACCCCTGGAAAGATCAATTTGACACGTTCATCCCCCGAACACTATTTAAGGGTGCAAAGAGTGGGCCCATATTTGTCACTCAGCTCAGTTATAGAGCCATAGCATTTGATCCAAAGTTAGAAATGTGTCGTCGTTTTTGTTATTATTTTTCCAAGTACCTAGAGGGTATTGATTTTTATTTGTTTTTTAAAATATGGCTAATCTATGGTCAGCGTTCGACTCATTTACAGGACGAAATCTCATTTCGAGACTGGGAAGCATTAGATATGGGATACTTGCATTAATAGGCGTTAGCTCTAAATTACTTTTCTTTTTTTCGTTTTACTTCTAAAAGCTCTTCGAGGACAGATTTGTCTTTTGGTCTGGTCATGGAATTTTTAATTGTGATTAAATTATCAAGAGAAATGACTTTGCAGGGATATCCAAAAATCTGTACCGTTAGCGCATTTGATTTAATCTCTTCAAAAGAACCTGCGG
>DGYJ01000112.1:4432-25599 GCA_002396665.1 Bdellovibrionaceae bacterium UBA5009 | reverse complement strand
ATCAATTTGATTGGCATGTTCAGGGTAGTCCATCAGTGATGGTTGAAAGCTAGGGTTCATACGATGTTTTGGCTCAAGTCCTTGAAGAGCTATCTTCAATTTGTTAAGCTCGGAATCTGTGACAACACAGCAGATATCTAGATCATGTGTGACCTGCGAAGCTCCATGCACAATGGCTGCGTAACCACCAATAAGAACAAAGTCAATTTTGGCTTCAAGAAGACGTTTCAGAAGAAGATTTAGATTTTCCATAAATCTGTTCATTCGCTTTCTTTAATTCATTAATGGTATCGAGAGCTCGCTGATGATTGAGGACGCGTTCTTCAGGTGAAAGTGAAAGGTTGTAATCTATCAAGCTTTCGCTATTTTGGATTTCAGATATCAAAAGACCAGATTTGGCTTGAGGTTTGATTGTCGCATCTTTCATTCTATTTTTCATAGCCTGAAATTACCTTTGGTATTTACAGATGTCATGTATATTTTAATTAAATGGCAAATTTTCCGCTGCCGATTCGCCTTGGACGCTGGCGCTTGTGATAATATTTTTTTATTTCTCTCTCGGACATGAATTCAAGATGCTTTCTCGTTTTCCCAGCCCGGAAATACAATCACAGCAGGATGAATGCGCAATGCTTTTGCCAAAACTTTCGCTCGCTCAACGCCAATGTTGATTCGCCCAGATTCCATTCCAGAGATTGTGGATTGAGGGAGACCACTCAGCTTTGCAAGAGCATTCTGAGATAGTTCTTGCAGCTCACGAATGATCTTAAGAGATTGTCCCGGGGTCATATGAGCCCGAGTTTTTGCCGGAGTGAATTCCCCATTTTTTAGAATTTCTTTAACCTTTTTTCCGGTAATCATGCGGCGTAACCTCCATCACTAAAATTTTTACTTCATTGGCGACAACGTAATAAATAACTCGCCACTGGTCATTCAGTCGACTTGCTCTGGCTCCTTGCCATTCGCCCTTCAGGGCATGGTCGCGAAAACCTTTGATTTCAAAAAGACCTTTTGGTCCCTGAAGTTGAACGATGTCTTTCCACTTCTCGAACTTTTCCTGGATTTCTTTCGGAGCCTTGCTGAGGGATTTAAATGCGTTCTTTTCCAGGAAAACGTTCCACATACTATTTATGTACTATACCTTATAAGATATGTCTAGAGATAAGGTCATCGAACCAAGTTTTCTAAGTGATTTTAATTAATTGCCGATCGAAATGGCCCAAAAAGAAATGTACAACCGGGTATGGATATCGCAAAAAGGCGTTCGGCTACGGTTGGCGTTTACAAACTTAGATCTATAGATCTTTTCGCATGTCTAAGTTCGTTGGAACAAAGCCCATGGACAGATAGAGCCTCTTCGCGATGTCATTGCTATGAAAGACATGTAAGCGAATACGAGCGGCCCCTGCTTTGAGGGCCTCCTCTTCGGCAAGTTTCATCAGCGATTTGCCAAGGCCTCGTCCCCGGTAAGCGGGATTGATGGTGATGTCATTGATGGAGACCACTTTTCTGTCGAATCGGTTTTGGATTCCGAGCCACAGATAGCCAACTGGTTTGCTGGAGCCGGTTTCAAGCACATCAAAAAATGACTGCCCTTGAGTATCGGTCCCGGTAGGTACAAGCTTATCGAATTGTTCGGATGCATTTTTGAGCGCCACTTCAATTGGGATGTCTTCGACCGAAGCTAAGTTGGTGGCGTATTCGGTTTGGGAGTCTTGCTTGAAGCTTTCGAAAGTTTCAGCAGACATAGGTTTTAGAAAAATCATTCTTCTCTTTTCGTTTTGGTTGTTGAAATGGATTGGATTTTGGAAAGCCCCTAAAGCCCCCAAAAAATAAAATAATAATGGTTCTTTTTTTGGCTGCGGTGGTCTTGGAACCACGGAAAGGTTCTACGCCGGAGAATTTGGCGTTCCCAAGGGGATTTGAACCCCTGTATCCTCCGTGAAAGGGAGGTGTCCTAGGCCGCTAGACGATGGGAACGAAAGAGAATGGTGGCTCGCGATGGATTCGAACCATCGACCCCTTCATTAAAAGTGAAGTGCTCTACCAGCTGAGCTAGCGAACCACGAAAAACTGAAGCGTCAATTTGAAATAAAAAGGGGGCTTAGTCAACCCCCTTCTCAATGTTTTTCGAACTATTTTTATTCTGCTTAATTATTAAACAAAGGCTTCACCCAAAGTGTTTGCTCTCGGCCAGGGCCGATGGAAATCACATCAATGGGGGTTCCCATTTGATGGGCGACATAATCAATATAGTTCGTGGCTTGTCTTGGTAAATCTTTCAATTGGGTAATCTTCGTTAAATCCTGAGTCCACCCCGGAAGCCATTCAATCACGGGCTCAACCTTTGCTAAATCATAGGGCGAAGTCGGAAGTTCAGTGATAATTTCATCTCCCAACTTGTAGGCTGTGCAAACTCCCAATTTTTCATGCCCGGTCAGAACATCTAGTTTCATCATCGCAAGATTTGTAATTCCATTCACGCGAATGGCGTACTTCAATGCCACCAGATCCAACCACCCACAGCGGCGGGCGCGACCCGTTGTCGAGCCAAACTCGTGTCCATCTTTGCGCAACTTTTCACCAGTTTCGTTTTCAAGTTCGGTCGGGAAGGGGCCCGATCCCACACGTGTTGCATAGGCTTTAAAGACTCCGATGACATCTTTGATATGAACGGGGCCAACTCCGGTCCCAATGCAGGCAGATCCTGCCAAAGTCGATGAGCTTGTCACAAAGGGATAAGTGCCATGGTAGACGTCAAGCATGGTTCCTTGGGCGCCTTCAAACAAAACACGCTTTCCACCTTTCAGGGATTTATTCACCACAAAGGAAACATCACGGCTGCGGTAAGGGGCCAATTTGTCTGCCAATGGAAGCAATTGATCCATCAGCTCCTGGGCCGAAAAGCCATCCACTCCGTACATATTTTTGAGCAAATGATTTTTTTCTTTTAAGGCATGTTCAAGTTTAGCTTTAAGGCTGTCTTTGTCATAAAGGTCGCCAAACAATAAAGCGCGACGGGCTGTTCTGTCTTCGTAGGCAGGGCCAATTCCTTTTCCTGTTGTTCCAATTTTACCGTCAGAGAGGGCCTTTTCGCGGGCGGCATCCAGGGTCTTGTGGTAAGGCAAAAGTAAAGTGGCCGAGTCAGAAATCATCAATTGCTTTGGATTTTGTAAATAACCATTGGCCTTTAGTTTTTCGATTTCATCATTGATGCCAAAGACATCAAGAACCACACCGGCAGTGATCACACAGGCTGTTTCGGCCCGAAGAATGCCAGAGGGAATCAAGTGAAGAACTGTTTTTTTACCATCGACAACAAGGGTATGTCCCGCGTTGGCGCCGCCTTGGTAGCGAACCACCATATCGGCTTGGGCTGCAAAAACATCAACAAGTTTTCCTTTACCTTCATCGCCCCATTGGGCTCCGACAACGACAACACCTGCCACAAAGACCTCACTTTATTGGTTCAAAGAATGTCGAACCATTGAAGTCGACAATTTCGCCTAAAACGGACTTAAAATCATGTACTTTTCGAAATATTGCGGTGTGAAATTCAGATTTCAGTTCTACCTTAGGCGTCGGATCGAAAGGGAGTCGCCCCAAACCACGGAACCCGCGGTGGCAGGCTGTCCGAGGTCGATCCATCCACAAAAAAGCGGACTAATTTTTCAGCAGCAGACTGGGAAGCCTTGTGAAAGGCTTCTTCAGTATTGGCAGCGGTATGGGGGGTCAGGATCACTTCGGGATAATTTAAAAGCTTCGAGTTCTTGGCCAAGGGCTCTTTTTCGAAGACATCAAGTCCAACAGCGCGAAACAGGCCTTCTTCGATGGCCCAGCACAGATCATTTTCATTGATGACCGAGCCCCTGGATGTGTTCACCAAAATAATTTTTTGCTGAATATGTTCAAGGCTCGAGCGATTCAACATATGATCGGTTTCTAGGGTTTTAGGAACATGAAAAGAAATCACGTGGGAAGTTTTAAGAAGCTCTTCAAAGCTGACTCGGGTAGCCCCAGCTTTTTCAAAATCATCGTCATCCAAGTAGGGATCAAAGGCGACCACTTTCATTCCAAAAGCTTTTGCAATTTGTGCAACACGGGTTCCAATGCGACCCAGGCCAACGATCCCATAGGTCTGGCCCGACAACTCATAGCCAATCAAACTGTCCCGATTCCAATCTGCGGCTTTGACTTGGCGATGGGCAGACAGCAAGCGATTAGCGCCGGCTAAAACAAGGGCCCATGTCATTTGGGCGGCACTTTCTTTATTGGCCTCGGGGGTATGCATGACGGTAATTCCCCATTTTGTCGTAGCAGTGAGATCAATATGATCAAAGCCACTTGTTGCCGTGATGATCAACTGAAGTTTGGGGGCATTTTTTAAAACAGTTTCATCAATACGAGTTTTTGAACGAATGATTAATGCATTTGTTGTGGCCAACTGATCAATGGGAATTTGCGGAGTCGCTGATCTTTGAATTTCAAAAAAAGAATTTTGCTGTAAAAACAAAAAACTTTCTTGCGAAAAACGATCTGTGATCAGGATTTTCTTTTTCATTCGATCTAGGTTCTCACTTTATTTTGCAGGCAGAATTTTTTTATCTCGCTCAAAATTTGAGTTTGCTGAGACTCTGAAAACATTCCTGGCGAATGCTCGTTCAAGACCATCATGATCCCAGAAAATAATCTTAGCATTTCATCGTCTTGAATATATCCCATGTGCCCGATGCGAAGAATTTTACCCTTGGCCTGATCTTGGCCACCCATGACGGTGATATTGTGCTTTTTTTCAAGATCGGCGCGAACTTTTTGGCCATCAATGCCTGCTGGCATTGTCAATGCGGTCAAAGAGTCACTGGGGCTTTTGGAGTACTGACCAAGTCCAGACAGTTCTGCAAATTTTCGTGTCATCAGGGCGCGACGGTGAATTTCTGCAAAGTGATTTTCTAAGCCTTGATCTAAGATCAATTTTAAAACGTAATCCAGGGCTTTAATTAAAATCACTGAAGAACTAAAAAAAGTTTCTCCAGATGAATTGGATTTTTTTTCAAGTCGAACATCAAAATAAAATCGTGGGGTCGAGCATTTTTCAATCACATCCCAGGCTTTTTTTGAAAACGAAACAAAACTGAGTCCCGTTGGAATCATAAATGCTTTTTGTGAACCACCGACAAGGCCGTCGATTTGCCATTGGTCCATGGGAATCGAGTAAGCGCCAAGGGCGGTAATGGCATCGACAAGTAAAAGCGTATTTGGAAATCGCGCAACACATTTTGCAATTTCTTGCAGGGGGTGGGCCACGGCGGTGCTGGTTTCGCAGGCCTGGGTAATGACGGCGCGGTAGTTTTTTAATTTTAATTTTTGTTCAATCTCTGTGACAGAAACAGCTTCGCCCCAGGGGACATTGATCACATCGACTTGGGCTGCAAAAGTTTTTGCCATCTGGGCCCATCGTTCACCAAATTTTCCAGAGACTATGGCCAGAACATTTTCACCAGGTGAAACGGTGTTCACCAGCAAAGATTCCATTCCACCAGAGCCCGTCGAACTGTGCAAAAAAACAGGCTGTTCGGTTTGAAATATTTTTTTAATATTCACTAAAACACGGGCTAAAATTTGATCAAATTCAGGCGTGCGGTGGTGGATCATGGGTTCACTTAAAATTTTTCGAACTTCGGGATGTAAATTCACCGGCCCGGGTGCTAAAAGTGAATAATCTGTTTGCATAATGAACCTTTGTTTTCTTGACAACAGTCGGACTCTCTTCGAATGTAATTTGAGAAATGAAATTCGTCCACACCCAAAAGCTTTTTCGAAGTATTTTGTTTGGCCTCGTTATGGTGTCATTTTTTTCATCATGTGCTTACAACTGGGGCCCAGCACCAAGGGCCTTAGCGGGCGGGCATCGCCAAGTGGCAATTCCGATATTTAAAAATAAAACCATGGAGCCTGGCATTGAAGTTTCAATGACAAATTCATTGATCCAGGAGTTTAATCGTTCGAAAGAAGTTCGGGTCGGTGAAAATGATAAATCCGAGGTTGTGATTCTTGGCGAAATTACATCGATTAAAAATGAACCAGGTGGTCCAAAAACCTCAGCAGATAGTAATTTGCCGACGGGGGCCGTATTGGCATCTTCTTACACCACAATTTTGACTTTGCATGTGAGATTGGTTCGCAAAGTGGATGGCTTTGAATACTGGAGCAGCGATTTCCGTGGAGAGCGTGGATACAGTGCTCCTCAAGTTACGCTGTCGGGTGTCAATTCTGTGAATCCTATTTACAATCTTTCTGCCCGCCGACAAAACATAGAAGCGATGGCCGCCGATATGATGTCAGAAGTCTACGATCGTTTGACGGAGAATTTTTAATGGCTTTGATTGATGCACAAAACTTTTATCAACAAATGGAATCGGGCCAATTAAAGCCAGTGTATTTTCTGTTTGGTGAAGAAAGCTATTTGTTATCCCAATCGACCCAAAGATTTAAGGCTTTGTTCGAAGGTTCTGGGCTTGAGGATTTTAATTACCAAAGCTTTTATGCAGGCGATGCCAACGTTGAACAAATTCGCGAGTCCATCGAGACTTTGCCAATGATGTCGGCTTACCGCGTGATTGTGATTAAAGAAGCGCAAAATTTTTCAGAAAAAGAGTGGGAAGCTCTTGAGCCCATTCTATCCCAACCTGTTTCAACCAGCGTTGTGGCTTTTTTTGCTAGCACTGTGGACAAGCGTAAAAAAGGGATCCGTTTGCTGATTGATAAATCCCAAGCCATTGAATTTAAAAAACCCTACGAAAATCAAATGCCGTCATGGATTCAGTACATTGCCAAAACCTACGAATTGTCGATCACGGCAGAGGCCTCAAATCTTTTGCACACTCTGGTCGGAACACATTTGATTGAAATTGATTCAGAAATGAAAAAGTTAAAGGATTTTATTTCGCCTCGAAATAAAATTGAGTTGGCTGATGTGGCTTCTGTGGTTTCGCGCTCAAAAGAAGAAAGTGTTTTTGATTTTACCAGAGCAGTTGGTGAAAATAATCGTGCCGTGGCGTTGGAGCATTTGGTTCATCTTTTAGATCAAGGGCAAAGTGAAATCGGTGTGGTGGCCTTACTTGCACGTCATGTTCGCTTACTTTTAATCGTTAAAAAGGGCATGAATCAGGGCTTACATGGGGCAAAGTTAGCTCAGTTGGCCCAAGTTTCCCCGTACTTTATAGATAGCTATGTTTCCCAGGCCAAGCTTTGGTCCAGTCTTCAGTTGCAAAAGCTGATGATGGTATTAAGTGAAACTGACAAGGCATTGAAGTCGTCGCCCTTGTCTTCACATATTTGGTTAGAAAACATGGTTCTTAAGTCTTGCACGACTTTAAACTCGAATCCCGGCCTACAGGAATTGCAATTTAGTTCCGATTTGTAAGTCATGGGACGCCCACAAATTGAAGATCCAGATTTTTTTAGACGTCGTTATCCGCGGCGTGAATTCTTTCGCCACACGGGTGTGCTTTACCGAGGACATTATTTTATCTGTGATGGCATCGAGATCGGTGAGGGTGGAATGTCTTTTGAGTCCGATATGATGATCCCAGATGGTCATCAATTGGTGGTTCATTTTCATATTCCAGGTGGGGGCTATGCATTCTTGCGTGCCGAGATTCGCGGGCAGCAGAAAAAGCAAAAGCGAGTCCTCTATCGACTCGCTTTTAAAGAAGTACCACTGTCTGCGAAAAGGCAGATCCGAGCCTATGTCTCAGGATCAGCCAAACCAAATCAGAACTATTTTCCTAAAGCAGCGTGAACTCTTGCAGCAATGCGACCGATTTTACGAGACGCCATTTGTTTTTTGAAAACTCCACGGCCAGCCGCTTTCGCGATTTCGCTTGTGAATTCTTTCAATAGCTCTGGAAGAGCTTTAACATTTTTTTCAGCCAATGCTTTGATTAGGCTTTTTTCAGATGTACGAACAGTTGCTTTACGTTGGCTGTTCACAGCGTTTTTACGAGTCGCTTGACGTGCTCTTTTTGCTGCTGACTTATGATTTGCCAAGGGATAACCTCCACAGTAAGTTAATAATAACAGAAGACATAAGGACTTAACATAGAGTGTCTCACGACGCAAGAGGCTTTCATCATTGAATACATCTTCCCAAGAATTGGCCAAAAAACACGATAAAAATCAGGTTGTTACCCACGCCCTCAGCATGGCCTTTGGAACTTTTTCAAGTCGGGTGCTGGCCGTGGTCCGTGAAATCCTTTTATTGAGCCTATTCCCCAGGGCTGTGACCGATGCCTGGATTGCTGCCTTTCGACTGCCAAATATGTTCCGACGGCTTTTGGGAGAGGGCTCGTTGACGGTCAGTTTTATCCCCGTTTTTGTTGAAACCCTTCACCACGATGAAAAGCAGGCCCGAAACTTAGTGAACGGGGTCTACACCTGCCTTCTTTTGGTGCTGTCCATTATTACGACCTTGGGAACGGTTTTTCCTGAATCCATATTGCGTCTGCTTTTGGATGAAAAATACATCTCGCAAACTGAAAACTTTTTGCTGACCGTGCGTATGGCAAGGATCATGTTTTCGTTTATTTTCTTGGTCAGCCTCTACGCCTACTTTATGGGGCTCTTAAATGCTTTAGGGCATTTCGGTTTGGCTGCCTCAGCCCCAGCGCTTTTTAATGTGGCCATGATTTTGTCGACTCTTTGTCCCCCGGGATGGTTTCCAAAAATGGGTGATGGTTTGGCCTGGGGTGTGATCTGCGGCGGCTTTTTACAGATGATTGTTTTAGTTCCGTTGCTGATTAAAAAAGGATTTTTTCCAAAAATTTCCTGGGATATTTTGCAAATTTTTAAAAATTCTGATGTGCAAAAGGTTTTTAAAAATATGTTGCCTGGGCTTTTTGGTTTGGGACTTTTACAGGTGACAACGGTTTTAAACCAAAACTTTGCCAGCAGCTTGGGTGAAGGTGCGATCACCTATATTTATTCTGCAGATCGTTTGTTGGAGCTTCCATTGTCCCTGGTATCGGTCAGTTTAGGAGTGGCGCTGCTTCCGACCTTGTCTTCTTTGTGGGCCCGGGGTGAAAAAGAAAAAATGTCTGAAACTTTATCCTATTATATGGGATTGAATCTTTACGTTGTTCTTGCTGCAAGTCTTGGTCTTTATTTTTTAGCAAAGCCGATTATTGAAGTTTTATTTTTTCATGGTCACTTTACCTCTCAAGATGTCGAAGCCACGGCCACTGTCTTAAGAATTTGGGCCTTGATTATGATCCCAACAAGTCTTGTCCGGGTTTTTGTGCCTTCGTACTTTGCTGTGAAAAACACTTGGTTCCCAGCCGTAGTTTCTTTAGTTTGTTTAATTGTGCATTGGTTCGTAGCGCCCTTATTGATGGCTTCCTATGGTTTGTCAGGCTTGAATTATTCGTCATTGATAAGCTCAAGTTTAAACATTCTTTTGCTGTTTAGTTTTTATCCTTTTTTAGTTCACCATTTTCCAGCTGCAAAACTTTTTAAGACAGTCGTCAGATATGTTGGACCAGGCCTCGCCATGGGTGGGATTTTGTTTTTATATTCAGGATACGAATCGACAATCTTAGAGGCCGTTTCGATTTCGATGCAAAATCACAGCGAAATTCTGCTGGTGAAGTCTTCTTTGATGTTGAAGGGCTTTCGAATCATTCTTTTGTCAGCTGCCATTTTAACCAGTGCACTTGTTTATTTTGCTGTCAGCAGCTGGTTGCAAATTGAAGAGTACCAAAAAACTTTTGGCCGCTTGCTTGGAAAAGTTTTAAAAAGAATGGCTTAAACATTCCTTAACACCTTGCTAATTAAGCCCAAAATCAACAGTCCATAATCGCTGAAGATAACAAAATTTTGTCTCTGTCAAATGTTTAGACAGCGAAAAGCTATTGCATTTTAAATGGTGATGGTTTTTAGGGGACCTTGGTTTTGCATAGACTAAGTGATGAAAAGTAAGGAGTTTTACCATGGGTCCAAGACAAATGTTTAATTTTAACAAGGCTTTCGCGGTATTGCAGGGAATAAGTACAATAGTCACGACAGCTCCAGCATTCGCTCAACACTGGAAACCTGATCAGCAAAATTATGAATTTAACCGTGGAGCGGACCCATCGACGCCAGAAGGAAAATTAGCAATCAAGCTTCAAATGATGACCCCAGAGCATAAATATGTTTCGGACTCTTTAATGGACAGGCAAAAATTTCGCTTCGCGTGGGGTCCAACGGTACTTCGTATTAACTACGCAAAGAATTCTATGAAAGTGATTGCCCAGGGACAAGATGCTGTGGACGATGCTGAACTTGTCCATTTGCCTGGTACGGGCACGGGGTATTCGACTCGGACTCAAAGTATTTTTAATCATTTAGGGATTGATGCAGGTGGAGGCACTACCAATGCCTATGCTCAAACAATTCGCGCTCAGTATGGTGATTTTCATCACCCAATGGTGGTTTTTAATCCTGAGACTGGCAAGGGCGAAATTAAATTAATCAAGTTTGTTAATAATCATCTATGGAATATGACCCACGGTCCTCACAGTCCTTTGAAAGAGTATAGTATTGAAAAAAACGAAGTTCTCATTAAGAATAACCCCGATTCATTGGCACTGTTTATATTGTTAGGTGGTGCTTCTCAAGATGCTTGGGCAGATCTTTTGATCGACATGGGGCTTCGCGTTCCGACACGTTATCCAGAGGAAAAACTTAAGTATACCCAATTGCCATTTTCTACAAATGTTTTTGGTGGTGGAAACAATGAGTTCCCAGTTCTTAAAACAAAAGAAGGTAAAGATATTTACGAAATTCTTGTGGGTCGTCCATTAGACTACACAAAACCTTCCGAGCAGAAGTTGGCGCATAACAGTCTTTTAGCCAATCAAGAAAAAGCCATTAGTTTAATGTTTTTCGAGGGTGGTGGACTTTATAATAGTGGAATCATTCATCCAGGACAATTGGATGGTGGATATGATGTAACAAAAGCAGAAGCATTGATTGGTGGAAAATGGACTAGAGTAAATCATTTGCAGGGGCAAAAACTGCGAGATGGCACGCTTATCAATCGGCCTATTGCATTTGTAGCTTCTCCACATCCAACAGTATTAAGTAAAAAGACTCCTGATGAAGCTTCTCGAGTTGTTGAGGGTGTTTTTGCAGGATTGCGAACGATTCCGAATTTTAATATTGAGCCTGATTTGGATGCAAATGGGAAGCCTTTGGTCAGTAATTTTGCAAAGAAAATCCCCTATCAATATGGTCGAGCAGCAATACCACGGCGGGTGGTTCCCTTTGGAACTCCAGACAGTATCCGTCTTCCAGAAACCAGTGCTGATCGAATTGGACCACAAGTGATTGTATCCGAGCCTCCATCAAGGGAAGAAATAAAAGCAGCTGGATTTTCAAATCTTGAAGATTTATTTGATAAAACCGAATTAGAAAGAGCGAAAAAAGCTTTACCAGCTGAACCTTTGGATCCTCGAGAGGTTTGGAATGCTCCTCCACGTTTAGAAGCAACAGCATCGTTAGCTGATCGTGGTCCAAGCGACAAAATTGCAGATCTCATGGTTAAGACTCTGGATCAAAGCATTTTCGAACCAAAAGCTGGTATGAAAGCTATAGTTAAACGTGGTCGAGAAATGGTTGATGTGACTTTTGAAAAATATGGAGTCACTGCCTACGATATCAAAAGCTATCCTAAAATGGGAGATTTCGCCAACTATCGTGGAACTTTTGAAAATCCGAGAGCATTGATTTTACATGATCCAATGGATCTAGATGATCGGAACACCTATGTCGCAGCTAGTGGAGAGCGTGGGCAGAATTTGATGGGACTGATGAAAGATCTTGGGATTGGGATGGATCACTTAGTTTTAAAAACTGTACCAGTTGATATGAATGGAGCGAATAATGAAGAGTGGGAAAGAGTTCGCAAAAAAACAGAAAAATACCGTGAAGCCTTAATTAAAGAAACTGTTTCAACACGAAAAGTAGAAGTTCTTTTTGCAGATGGCCCAGTCGCCCAATATGAAATACAAAGAATTGTAAAAAAAATGAAATTAAATATCCCAGTGATAAATATACCTCGAGATGGTCATAATGCTGCTGCAGGAATTGTTGAGGCTGGCGCTGAAGCCAAACAGTTGGCAATGTTTCGAGGAGCGACAATTTCTGGTCGACGAGCTGCGATTCCGCGTCAACATTTGCCTTGGTTGATCCGTACTTCTGAGGGAAATATTGCGGGCACTGTAGTGGAAGCGAAAGGAATTTTTGCTGGAAAAGTCTATGCAGTCGTTGTTCCCGATGTTGTAGCTAACCAAAAAGTGATTCCTTTGCCAGAAACTGAAAGGCTTGTTCGACGTAGTCTTGAATACATAGACGAAATGCAAGTTCGTAGGCCGGGGGAATCTCCTAGCAATTTTGAAAAACGTACAGGAAGAAAAGGGGCATATGAACCCTTGGCTTTAAAAGAGGCAAAATCTAAAGTCTCTACGGGCCAACGAGGGATCTTTGAATCGCAGACAAAGATTTCGTCAGCAGTGCAATCCTGCCAAGGACTTTTTAAGTAAAGAGTAATTAGGTATAATTACTCTTTTACATCAACCATATTTTTGTAGTTGTCGTAGATTTTCTGTTGCTTATCGATTTCTTTATTCCAACGGGAAATCTCGCCTTCGTAGCCACGGCGTTTGTTCTTCCAGTCATTTTCTTGGGTGGTGACAGCCTTCATTTTTTCAGCCACTTGTTTTTCTTGCTCTTTAAGGGCGTCGGCACGAGTATTCCAAACTTTTTTCTCTTCCGTCAATTGATTGACCTGGTTTTGATACTCGGTCATATTTTTTTGACGGGCCAATTGGTTTTCTTTAATTTTAGCTATAAGAGCTTCCATCTCTTTGACTTTGGCGTCCTCTTGATCCATTTTTTTCTTTTCATCGGCCATCAGTTGATTCAGTTGCTTTTCATTTTGTTCAATCTTTTTTAAGCCGGCTTGATTTTCTTTGATCTGCCCAGTGACTTGCTTTTTTTGATCTTCGACTTGGGATTTTGATTTAGAAATTTCTCCAATGTTTTTATCTACAATTTGCATATTCTTTTTATATTCATCCACATTGGCTTTAGAGTTTTCAATATTGGTTTTAATTTTTTGAAGGCCTTCTTCGGCCGTTGGCTTCCCAGCGGCGAAGCTTGTAGATGCCCCAAGTGAGATGAAAATCAAACTCGTGATGATTGAAGTTGCTGTGAGTGTTTTCATATGTTCTCCCTATTTATTCGAAGCATGCTGCTGATTATCTTCAGCACATACGTTTTTTAAAGATGATCTAAAATGACCAATTTCGTCTTCCCAAATTTCACCTTTAAAGTTCCATTTGACGCTTTTGTCTTTGTCACGGGCAGGGGCATTGGAGGCCGTGTCGCGATTCGGAACATCACCACCAGAGGCCTGGTATCTGATGTGTTCACCAGCTCCTGCGTAGACTTCGTATTGCAAGACTTCGTTTTGATCAAGAATCTGTTTTAAATCCACAACCAATTTCGAGTATCGTGATTTGATGGCATCTGCAGCCTTTTCACGTACGATAGATTTTTCTTTATCAATTCGAGCATAGGATTTTTCACGCACGTCTTTGACAGTGTTGCGGGCCTTGTTGACTTGCCCGTATTGGTATTTGTAACTGAGTAGCTTTTTATGAAGTAATGCTTCATCAGCTTTAAGTTTTTCAACTGGGGCTTTGGGTTCTAGTAAGGCCAAGCGAATTTTGTTCAATTCTTGATTGGGTTCCGTTTGTTTTTTCAAAAGATCCTTTTCGCGCTGAACAAGTTTTAATGTGACATCGCTAAAAGCAGTGATTTCATCTTCGTAGTTATTAATTAACTTTTGTTGGGCAACAAAAGAAGGATGTCTGGCAAGTTCTACGATAAAAGAGCGAGGGACGCCTTCGACTTCTTTAAGATCAGTATTTTTTAACCAAGTGCGAACGATGTCATAATATTCTTTCGACGATTTTTTGCCAGTGCTGTGAAATTTTTCTAAACGAGTATAGTATGGCGCATATTTGCGTCCCAAAGATGATAGTGCCTGCATACTATCACCAAACTGACATAGATTTAAATATCCAACTGTTCTTACAACATAGGATTCTGGATTAAATGCATTTTTAAAAAAATCTGTGTGAAGTGAAAACATATTCCCAGCAGCACCCTCATAATCTTGTATCATGATTTGAGTCCAAGCTTGTTCCACCATGGCTTGTAACCACAGAGGATGGGTTTTTTCGACCTCAAGATAGGTGGTGTAGGCCTCTTTATACATTGATTTTTGAAAATAGATGCGAGCCAGTGTGATAGCTGCAATTGTACGCATTGGCAATGTCTTGTCGGTTTTTTTCAAAACTGAACTTAAATCTTTAATGGCTTCATCAAGCTGAGCTTGACGATAGGAACTTAAACCAGAAATCAACAAAGACTCGTTATAGTGCGGTGACTTTTCAGAAATCCACTGCAGAGACTCTTCAACCTGGGCCAACTGACCAGCCTCAAGATAATATTTTGCTCGGAAAAGATGATAGGTATCATCTTTTGTTGTGTCCAATTCAAGTTTTTGAACCAAGGGATCAATTTCTTTGATATCAGCAACTGTAAGGAGTCCCATATTTTGAACCAGTGTTTCTGTGGCCCAAACTTGCAAATCCTTGTCTTTGGATTGCTTAGCGGCTTTCAGCAGACTTGAACGGAATTCACTTGGTAATCCTAAGTGTGAAGCGGCAACTCCATAAAGATAATTTGCCTCAAGCGAGAATTCTTTATCATCTAAGAGTTCCGCAAACTGAGCCATCGCCATGGAATCATTTTTAATGGCATCCAAATAAATCAATCCTTCAAGGATTTTATACTGCTGGGGTTTAAATGTTGTAATATCTTTTGGATCAGGATTTGTTTCTTTTAATTCAGGTTCGCTAACTTCTTTTAATGCTTTGACATCAGGAATTTGCGAAAGTGTTTGGCCGCTGGCAAGGCTTATGGCCGGACCTACTTTTGCAACATCTTGTTTCTTTTTGTCGAAGTTCACAAGGGCCACTTGGGGTTGGGGATTTATTTTTTCAAATTTTAAGTGCAAGGGTTCAAAATTTGGAACTGGCGAAACAGAGGCTTCAAATGTTGGCTCTGTTCCGATTTTTAACAGGGGAATTGTTTTGCTGTTCTTATGGATTTCGTAGGTGGGGACCTTGCTGCTTTTTATTTTTAAGTCGCCTGATGGCTTTTGGCCAGCATCAATGGTTTTTAAAATTTCCGGCTTCGCAGTTTGAGCTTGGCCTGATAAAGCTAAGAGCAAAGTCAGGGCCATTGTTGAGCCATAACTGATTTTTAAATTTTTATTTGTCTTCTTCGTTCCCATTTTGCCCCCAAAACGTGAAATTAAATTCAGGCTCTATTCTTCTTTTTTAAGTGAAAACCAGTAAGTAAAACCAAACTGTAAAGCAGTATCGTTCACAGATTTATTACCCAGTGATGATCCAGTTTTTGATGACAGCGATTCTTCTGCAGACCAGCGGTTCATAAAATCGACACGCACGGCCCAGTGTTCTGACAAGAAATACTGTTGGGTCACATTGATGGCGTAGTGTATTGCTGACTTACTGATTGTGGTCGTATTGTTTGCGGATAAACTACCACCAGAGCCGCAGTTGTTCGAAACAAGACAAAGATTTTGATCATATCCTGTTGTTCCAACTCCAGCTCCGATACCCATATCAAAGTAGATAATTTTTTTATCCAGCAAACTCATTTTTGCATAGATCGGAACCCAATAAGCCATCAGTGTGGCCGCAGACTTGAAGGTATTGTAGTCGGGGATGGCCCCGTAGGATTGTTTGTAGTTGCTGACGGTGTCGTTGATTTTTAAATTGGAAGTTGTGTAGCCCAATTCTAAACCGAATTTTTCAGAAAAGTAATAGCCTGCATTGACCCCGTACATGCTACCAACTGAATTGGGATCATTAAACGGAGTCCCATAGCTTGGATTAATATAAAATCGTCCTGCTTTGGTAAAAGCACGATTTTGAATCACCGTGAAATCATCATCTTTTGCGGACCAGTATTTTTGTTCAAGCTTTTGAATGTCAAGCTTGTCTGAATCCGCATTTTCAACTTTTTTTACTTCATCTTTTTTAATATCGACGGCGAAGCTTGAAAAGCTTAAGGCCAAAATCAGACTGCATGCAGCCCAAGAAATTTTCTGAATGTGGTTAACCATACGTCCTCCGTCTTAGTTTGTACTTTTGAACAAGAATGGATAGGTCACATTGACCTTTGTTCCGCCCTGGGGGGTTGGGAACTTCCATTGTGCAACCTTGTTCAATATACATCCTTCGACGGTTGCGTTATGTAAAGTTGAGTCGCCAATATTTTGCGCTTCAACTTTACCACTTGATCCAATTGTAAATTTAACTGCGACTTTACCAAATAAATCTTTGTTGGCGCTCAACTGGCGCTCGTAACAATATAAAATTTGTCCAAGTTGGGACTTGATATAGGTAGCAATAACTTCACGATCAAGACCGCCAACCACTTCGGATTCGTCTTCGATCAGTCCCACACCACCTTGACCAATTTTTCCACCTTGTAAAGAACCCATTCCTCGCGTTGAGTTCCCACCACCCATACCTGCAGTGGAAATTGTGACACCTTGACCTTGGGTATCAGCACCCCAGTTTTTACCTGTTGGTCCAAGGGAGGCAATGGCGCGTCCTGCAGGAGCAGTTCCAGCAACAACACCTTTACCAAACATTGCGTTTTTAGATTTAGCTGATTGGGTAGAAACTTTTGCAAGCATCGAGCTGATTTTGCTGACGTTTAAACTTTTTAAAAGTCCAGCCACTTTGCCGCCGCCAGTGCTTGTTGAGTCATTGGCAGTTCCTGCGGCAGGAGCTTTTTGTGCCACTTTTTCAGTGGGCTGAACTTTTTGTTCCTGTGATTTTTTGAATTCATTGCGAACAATAATTTTTGTCGCACTTTGTGGAATCACAGTCATCATCTCGTGTTTGTTTTTAGGAGAGAATAGCGCCACAGCGCCAATTAAAAACGAAACACCCATAATAATCATATTTGACTTGCGGCTGTCTTTGTCGACAAGTTGATCTGTCTGTAAATGAGTTAAGTCTTTTACAGAGTCCAAATAAACTGTCTTTTGCATGATTTCGAAGCTGTTCCAAGTTTTTTTAACCCATTCACTGGAAGCTACTGCATCGATTGAAATTTTTTCTTCTGTCGATGTTGGGTAGAATTTTTTATTGGCTGGATTGACTTTGGTTTCAAGAACTTTGTCCCCAATTTTGACCACGAAAATTTGATGGGGAATTGTTCCTGGTTTTTGAACAGTTGAGTATTTTTTTTCTAATTTTTCAAAGAGATCTGAATTTTTTTGAATGACTTCAAAACTAATACTGGATTTCTTAAAACTGATCTCAAGTGAGTGGTCAATAATAGTTTCTGGGTTAGTTTTAATTTCAACAGATTTTTTATTTAAATTAACGACGGACCATTTTTCATTTTTGAATTGAATCAATAATTCATAGGCCTCGACCGTCGTGTCGATAGATATCAGATTTGAAAGTTTTGACGCGCCAAATGTAGCAGGTGACGAACTTGGATTGAGCTTCCAAGTTTTCGAGCGACCATCAGCACTTTTTTGTTTCACAATTAACGTGAGCATGTAAAAACCTCTTTTATCCTGTTATCTCACATAAAAACTTGCTTCGCGAATTCTTGAGTCCATATCTTTTTGGACATCATGCAAAGGCAAGAATTTAATCCCCTTTTTTTGGACCAGGAAAGCGCCGTCAGGATTGCGAACAGTCCCTTTAAGACTCATTTCGCTGAAGTTGACTTCTTGAACCTTACGATTAACTTTTTTCTTGTTTTGTGCGACAGATGTGGCCGAAATGACCATCGTGATCACAAATGACAATGCCAAAAGTGCAGCTCGTAAAGTCTTTATACTGACAGATCCCATATAATTTCCCCATAATCAGTCTCCAGAGTTTACATGTGCGCCGACTTTTTTGTTTAAACCATTTAAATAATTAATTTTTCTTTCAATCCACTTTCTTTGCTCTTGATCCTTAGAGGCTTTCAACGCTTTTTCGTAGCTTGAAGCGGCCTCTTTTGACAACAGCTTGTATCTTTCGAACAAATGAGCTTGCTGCAAGTAAACTTCCAAAGGATCCAAAGTTTTCACTTTCAAAAGTTCATCTGTGACCGTCAAAGCTTTTTGCACATCTCCTTGACGGGCTAAGGTCTCGCTATAGGCTAGACCACTCTCTAGATTGTACAATTGATTCTTCGGTATTTTCGAGAAGATCTGTAGGGCATTCTCAAATTGATTCTCTGAATAATATTTGATGGCTCGCAAATTTTCGATTTCTGTCGAACTCATAGACGACTCGAGGGTCTTCGCGAAAAAGCCTCGGGCGCTATCTAGTCCGTCGATCTGATACTGTAGCCTTGCCTTCTGATAATTGAAGACTGGGCTTGCTGGGTCGATTTTAAGAGCCAAATCGATATACCACAGGGCTTTCAGTTTGTAGTTTTTGGCTTCATTGACAAGGCTTAATAAAAAGGCCGATTCCTTAGCATATTTTTTGTAGGCAGCAATATCCATGATGACATCTTCAAAGGCCTGTTGATCCTGGGATTGGTAGCAGGCTTGAACCGTTTCACTTGCTAATTCTGCTGGAATATCTAGTTTTGTCGAATCTTTCCATTTCTGAATTGGGCACTTTTTCTTTGGGTCCTTTAGTATGGACTCAAGTGATGCCGAGCTAGAGATTAAATTTTTTGGTAAATAATTGGGAATTCCATTCGCGGATGGGTAGTGGACTGAGGCTTGGATAGTGTTTTCGACAGGATATTCTGCCCAGTCAATTTGACTTTCTCTTTTTAAAGTTGCCGAAGCTAGGCTAGAAATAATTTTTTGATTCTCAGATCGTTTTTCTTGAATTGGTTTTAAAATTTTACCAAGCTCGTCTTTTAATGCTTTTTGGTCAGCTTCTGAAAGGGTAGCAGGGGGTTGAACGGCTAATAGGCTTTCAATGTAATTTTGGTAAAGTCTGTCAATCCCTTGATAAGCATTGGCCAAAATTTCTGATTGATTCGACATTTTTGTCACAGATAAATAGGCCGTTTGTGCTTTGTCTAATTTTTCAGTCTTCATTGCTAAAACCATCCCAAGTCGATCTTCCTTAGATGATTTTACACTTTGACTGACCATTTCTTGTTCAAGCACTTCAGCTTGGATTAAACGGGCCGGGGCGCGAAGTTCTGCCTCCACACTGCGTGACATAATTTTTCTAGCTAACTCAAATGCATCCTTAGATTTTCTATCTTTTAAAAGAGTTTTCGCCTTTTCTGTTAAAATGTCCGTCGCATAGGGTTCTATATTCTGATCAAGAATTAGCTTTTGGACTTGGATATACTGGGGATCATTTTTTTTGTTTTCAAAGGTATCAAGTATTTTATTAAAGACACGGGCCCGTTCTTTCGAGCTCACTTGAGTAAGAATAGAGTTATAAATTTGTCGAGCCTCTGAATATTTTTTTTCAAGCACATAAAGATCTGCAGAAAGCTCTTGATGCGTTAGCTTATTCTTTTTATCTAAATCAGTTAATATTTTAAGGACATCAATAGCTTTAAATATATGACCAGATTCAGCAAATGATTTAGCCGCTTCTTTTAAAGCTTCTAGATTTTTCTCATCCTTTGGATATTTTTCAAAATATTTCATTGTCATTCTGGCGCCATCAAAAGGGCGGCCCTCTGTGTAGTAAAGACTTATGGCTTGCCAAAGGCTATTTTGTGCAAGACTGGTATTTGGATGCTGTGAAGCGAATTCGATCAGCCGTTGTGCAGACTCTACTTTAGAAGTTTTATCAAGATTTGTTTGTATGTCAGAGTAATGTGATTGTTCGTTAATTTTTTTAAGTTCAGTGACACGCTTTTCTTGGTTTTCTTTTTTCAAATAAAGTTCAGATCTTTTTTTAAGTTCAACATAGTCCTTTTTGATATTGTAGATATCCAAAATAAGGTCTTCTGCTTTAATTCTTAGGCTGTCTTTGGTTTTGTTTTCTGCAATTTGATTCAGTAATGGCAAGGCAACATCGAAATTTTTCTCTTCGTACTCGTTCAGTGCCACTTGGAATTGCACATCTAAGAAATGAATTCCCTTTGGATAGTTCTTAAGATAGCTGAGCGCTAAGCTTTTACGCTGAGCTAAACGAATGGGATCTTTTTTTTGTTCAAGCGCTTTTTCTTTAGAATAAAGTGCAGCATAGTGGGCGTCATGGGCCATTTGCTGATCAGTGGTTTTCTCTGAAACAGTTTTGTATTCGTCACTGGCGTCATCAAACTTATTTTGTTGCACTAAGAGTTCTGCCAGCGCATAGCGGGTTTTGACATCAGGTTTTTCAAGATTGTCATTTTCAAGAACCAGGCGAAGAGCTTTTTCTGTTAATGCCGAAAAGTCAGAATGCTGCTTGTTCTTTAACCAAATTTCCCACCATTTTTTTGCAATATCTAAACTTGTTCGATGAAATTCTTGACCACAGGATTCGTCCACAGATGTTTGCGTTTGGGAGAGTCGCCATTTGGACCCAGGCTTGCAAAGACCGTTGACAGCATTTAAATTTTCAATCACTTTGTCGCGAAGCTTTAATGTTTCGTTGGCTTCGACCAGGGCAAGATGAGCTTTAACAACATAGGCATTCTTTTCATTTTTTTGAATAAACTCATCAAGAAATATATTCATTTCTCTTTCGCGATTGTGTGAAGAGTACAATTGTGTCAGTAGCATTAAAGTATTGCCAAGCTCTTCATCTTTAACCATAGAGTTAAAAAAAGGATAAAGCTCGTTGGCTTTGTAAGTATCTCCAACAAAGAGGGCTAAGTCGCGAAGCGCTTCTTTTCTTAAATAATAGCCACGACCTTGAGGATCATTTTCTGGTGTTGCTGGGTTCAGTTCGATAACGTCAGTTAATTTTTTTATTCCTTCAGCGGACTTTTTCTGATTGTAATAGGCCCAAGCCATTTTATACATACCATAAGAGTAAACTCGGGATTCTTTGTAGGATTCAAGCATTTTAAAATATTCTAGGGCGTCGGTA
>DGYJ01000112.1:2042-4246 GCA_002396665.1 Bdellovibrionaceae bacterium UBA5009 | reverse complement strand
GGACAAGGCGAGTAAAGCATCTGAACGAAGAGAAGAGTCTTTATAATTTTTGATAAGTTTTTCGTAAAGGTTTTCGGAGACTCTTTGCAGTCCTAGCTGTTGATTTGCAAATGCATTGTTGAACAGAACAGAATCCATTTCTTTATAATTTTTAAATTGGGACTCTATTTTAAAGTAAATTTCAATGGCTTTACGAATCCAATCCTGTCCACTTTTTTCAGCTTTAGGAATTGAACTGAGCTGTTTGGTTTTATCACTCATGTAGAGGTCAAAAAACCGCCCTGATTTTGATTTCCTCATGTAAAGTTCGGCAAGCCTGTACTGAAGGTCTGCTTCTTCGGGCATGCCTTTTTTTCTTTTAATCAAATTTTGAAGGGCTTCGATGGCTTTGTTTTCAGTTTTTGAAATCAATAGCTCTGATGTAAAGGATTTTTTTTCGTTTAGAACTTCATCTTTAGAGTTGGCTTTGACCTCGGGGAGTAAACCACGGTCGTCATTGTTGCTTGCAAAAGCGACAAGGCTAATAAAAACTAGGGATGTGGTAATCAAGTGCTGCAGAAAATTCATGAAGGAACTCCTCATTATTGTCCAACGGTAGTCACCATTTTCAACTGAGGAAATCCGGCAAGTGAAGCTGTGTACATCACCTTACGCAGGGTATGGTAAGGCATGCTGGCATCAGCTTGAAGAAGAACTCTTCCCTCGCTAATATATTTCTTGTCTTTCATTTCTTTCGCCATTTTATCAAGCTCTTGAAAAAGTGGCAGAATAAAATTGGAATCATTGGCATCGACATCTTTTCTTTCAAAATCACTGTTTGAAAGGGTTGCTATTTCTTTTTGATCGATCAGCATTTTATCTTTAGTTAAATTAATTTTTACACCCTCGACTGGATTAAGTGGTGTGTTTGACGACGGAAGACGCATGCCTTTAACTGGAAGGATCTCAACATCAGAAGTGCTATAGCTTTGTAAAAGAAACACAAGTAGGATGGTAAACATATCTGTCATAGACGTGATGTTCAGTCCAAAGGTGGAATTCTTTTTGATGTTAGGCTGGTAGCGTCTGCGTCTCATTTGTTAGCCCTCGAGCGTGTTTACAAAGACAATTTCTGGAAACATATATTCTGTTTCAACACTTTTACCACTTTGCGAATCAAAGACTGGAAATTTAGTTTGGTTGCGACTTTTTCTGGCCTCATCCATTAATTTAACCAAATTTTCATAGGCCACATCGCCGCTTGGTCTTAGATCCACTTTAAAAATTTCTGGATATTTCTTTTTTACTTCTTGAAGTTTTGCGTGGACAGTTTGGAAGTCAAATTGGCCATCCTTTGCTGGAATAGAATCCACAAGGTTTTGTCCTTTTTCGTGAATAACTATTTTAACACCGGCGGCATTGCTCATTTCTAAAGTGATTGATGTTTTTTCGTCTTTGCTTTGCTCTTGTCGCTGAATGGCTTCTTGAACAACCTGTGGAAGTTCTGTTTCGATGATCATCATTTGCACAAAGGCAGATGACATCAAAAGAACGGGAACAAGTTTGACCATCACGGCAAGTAATGGAGCTAAATCTAATTCAAACTCTGAGTTGTGATCTATTTGATATTTTTTAGCTCTCATTTTTTTATCCTCAAGCAGTTGTCATTTCTGTTTTGCCAAAACTTTCAACCAAATTAAGAAGCCTTGCTTCCTGGCGCTGGCGGTGGAGCCATTTTTGAATCCACTGGAGTGTCAGGGAAAACTGTGCTGCGAGAAAGTTGCGGCATATGTGAACTTGTTAAAAGCTCAGTTAATTTTGAACATTTCTCTGTTGTTTGTTCGATCAATTGATTTTGTCTAGCAACAAGGAACGAATAAAAAACCATGGCCGGAATCGCAACGGCTAGTCCAAGTGCAGTGGTGTACATGGACACTGAGATACCATTTGCAAGCAAGTGCTGTTTAGCAGCAGGGTCAGCCTGGGCAACGGCTTGGAACGAAAGACTCAGACCGTGAATTGTACCAAGAAGTCCCAACAGTGTCGCAACGTTGGCAAGCATTGATAAATAATGCAAGCGGCGAGTATAGTGGGGCATAATTTCTGACATTGCGATGTCATGGGCTTGAAAGATGGTTTCATCGTTGCGGTCGGCTTTTTCTAGAATTGTTTTAAAAGCTCGTGCCAATGGCTTGCTATCAAGTTGCGAACAAAGCACTAATGCT
>DGYJ01000112.1:0-1878 GCA_002396665.1 Bdellovibrionaceae bacterium UBA5009 | reverse complement strand
GCCAATAACCAGGGTTTGAACGCGATTCATGAATTCGTCCACATTCATTCCAAATTTAAAGAATAATGTGTTCACGCGTTCGCCCACGAGGACCAACGAGCCTATTCCCACTGCCAGGATCAGCCAACCGACGACCCCAGAGTCATTCATGAAATTAATAAAAGTCATCATTGCGCGCTCCTTTTATAGTCATTAAAATTTTTAATCAAAGATGTGATTTCAGACCGTCCAACATCTTGAACTTGCAAAAAGCGAATCGCATAATGCAGGCCAGATTTCACGTTAAGTCTTTGACGACTAAAATTTTTTCGGACGATTTGAGCTAAAACATTAAAACTGTTTTCTAAAACTTCATTTTGCTGAAAGTGTAAAAAGATTGGATGGCCAGGCAGCAATAAAGGATTATTCAGCAGGACCAAAGCCCCGTTTTCACTAACAGACAAGCATTCGCCATCGAAAAAATACTCATCATTATGTCCATAAATGGGAATTTTAACTTCGGCGCGATCCGCAGCGCGAACAAAGAAGGCATGGCTAATTGGATCTTTGGTTTGTATCAATAGGGCTAAGCGATCTTTTGAAAATTCAGGGGTGTCTCCCAACAAAGACCAGTCTGTCATTCCAGGAGACCAAACATAATTATAATCAAAAAGCTCTCCTTTTTGAATTAAGGAAAGCATTGCGCCGTACTCGAAGGGGCCGAATTTATTTTCGCCCCGAAGGATAAACCATTTGGACTCTTGTTTTTTAAATGCTTCTGCTGTCTTCATTGCTGTATTGTCCTCTTAATTATTTGACTGTTTTTGGATCAAAGTTAACGGCGATGTTGGCATCTGCTGGTGGAATTGCATTTCCATGGAAAGCAATTGAGTTTGTTGTCACATCATAAGTCCATCCGTTTGTGGCACTTTGTGGAACAACAACATTATTCACAGTGATTGAAATTGTTGATTCAATTGGTTCACGATCAAGTTGGAAAACAGATGAAAGAGCTAATACTGAATCTGAAATCGATTGTAAAGAAGTTGCAAAGTTTCCACAAAGACTTGCTTTAACCCCACCAGTGGCATCAGAAATTTGTGCATATCTAGTCGAAATTTTGCGACCACTGCCAAGCTGAGTTTGGCATGCAGAATCTTGCACAAAGATCGAGCTTACAGAATAATTTTTAATCTGCGCAGAACTATTTGTGAATGTATTTAAGAAATCAACGTAGTGCTGAACTGAGTACATAGTTGGGTCAGAATAGTTTTGAGAAAAATAATAACTATTAATTCCATTTTGGTAATCATAGTGTGAAAAGTCTTCTTCATCGCTGACAATAATTACAGAAAGGAATGATCCGTTTCTTTTAAAGCCAGAGTTTAATGGGTTTTGTAGAGTATGTTCCATACTCATAAAGGCGCGCTCGTCACCATTACCAGCAGTCCCTTGCGTAATGTTAGCAATGAAATTGTTAGTAAGATTTGGAGTATTTTTATCCAAGATAGAGTAGCCTGAGTTGTTTTTTAATGTCGAATAATTGTTGTTATTGTAGTGATATCCAAAATAGGCGTCTGTCGTTGTTACACCAATTTGGAAGTCATAGTTTTTCGTTTTAAAAGTATTAATGAAAGAATTAAAATTAGCAGCAATGTTTGCTTGTGACGAAGACATTGATCCTGAATTATCAATGACCCAAAGGATATCAATTTTACGTGGGACAATGGCTGTGCTTTGCTTAAATGTAGACTGTGCAGAAAGTAATGAAAATGAATCATTGCTTTTTTGGCATGCTGTCATCACCAGGGAACTAGCGATAAAAGCGTTAACGAACAATCCTTTGTAATTTTGATTTGTGGTAAGAGTTTTCATACTCAAGACCTCCTGCTTAAATAC
>DGYJ01000121.1 GCA_002396665.1 Bdellovibrionaceae bacterium UBA5009 | reverse complement strand
TCTTAAGAAAAATATTAAAAGAGTTTGGATCTAATGTTCCGGTCGTCATGGTGAATGAAGCTGGAGCCTCTGTTTATTCGGCGTCCGATGTGGCCCGTGAAGAGTTTCCTGATCTTGATGTCACAGTCAAAGGGGCGATTTCGATTGCAAGACGATTGCAAGATCCTTTGGCGGAACTTGTAAAAATTGATCCCAAATCCATTGGTGTTGGTCAGTATCAACATGATGTTTCACAATCTGGTTTGAAAAAATCATTGGAAGCTGTTGTTGAAAGCTGTGTGAACAATGTGGGTGTTGATTTGAATACGGCTTCTTCGGCTTTGCTTTCCTACGTTTCTGGAATAGGTCCTGCTCTTGCGAAAAATTTAGTCGAGTACCGCAAAGAAAAAGGTTTATTTTCTGACCGCACAGAACTTTTAAAGGTTCCAAAATTTTCAACTAAGGTCTACGAACAAGCAGCGGGTTTTTTAAGAATTCCAAATGGAAAAATGATTTTGGATTCTACTGGAATCCATCCTGAAAGATACCCAGCAGTCCGTGACATGGCCCAAGATATCGGCGCCAGCATTTCAGATCTTATTGGAGAGGGCGCAAAAAAATTACTTGAGCACAGAACAAAATGGGCGAAGCTAGTCGGTGAATTTACTTTTGATGACATCGTGAAAGAGCTTGAAAAGCCGGGCCGAGATCCACGTGATGCTTTTAAAGTTTTTCAATTTCGCGATGATATTTTTGAAGTGAAAGATTTAACTGATGGAATGATTTGCCCAGGGCTTGTGACGAACGTCACTAATTTTGGAGCCTTTGTTGATATCGGTGTACATCAAGATGGATTAGTTCATATTTCTGAGTTGTCCCACCAATTTGTTCAGGACCCAAGAAAGGTTGTGAACCCCGGCGACCAGGTGAAGGTCAAAGTTCTTAAAGTGGATAAAGAAAAAAATCAGATCTCTTTGACGATGAAACTCGATGCAGCTCCGGAATCTATGCAAAGACCAATGCATGCAAAATCTGAGCGACGTCCAGAGGCATCGGCTCGCGGCCCTGGCCAACAAGGTCCTCGTTCGAACAATCCTCGTGATGGACAACGACCTGCAGGGCAAAGACCTGCAGGGCAAAGACCTGCAGGGCAAAGACCTACGGGTTCTGGCCCCCGTCAAGGATCGCCAAATGGTCATCGTCCGGCAGCGCCATCTTCTGGAGGGCGTCCTCAGAATGGTGCGCCGTCGGGAAGACCATCTGCTGGTGGCCCTGGAGGTCGAGGTGGTGGGTCACCGTTCAATAACCCATTTGCAGCATTAGTGAATGTGAATAATAATAAGAAGTAGTTTTAACTTAATAAATAGGAGTATAAAATGCCAAAACCAAAAAGAAATAAAGGTGTTCGTCACCACGCTAAACGTTTGAAAAAGAAAAAGAAAATGATCAAAGCGAAAAAACGTAGCAAATAGTTTTTTCATTGAACGTTTTTTAAATTCGTTTCAAACACAAAAACCCAACTTTGATGTTGGGTTTTTTATTTTTAACGGTGTTCTAGGTTGGAAGCCCATTTTTCAAAATTTGTTGGGCGATTTCGGCAAAGCCGTGGCCCCCATTTTGAGATGACACATAGGTTGGTAAATGTTGAATTCGGGAAGTGAAGTTTTTCACATTGGCGACACCGAAAGAGTGAGGAAAGTGTTTAAACATGGGCTCATCGTTCGGAGAATCTCCGCTGAAGGCCACTTGCTTTAAAGCCTCTTCTGCCGAAATCTGGAATTCATTTTTCAAAAACAATAAGGACATTTTAAGTTTATCGTAGTCCCCAAACCATCCATTGACATGAATAGAGCTAATTTTTGCTTGGGCCCCATGTTTTTCGAAGCATTGGACAATTTTTTGCACTTCATTTTCTGGCAGTCGAGGCACATCTTCACAAAAATCAATGGCGAGATCCATCAGTCGGCAAAATTGATCGCTGGCCAAGGCCGTGCCTGGAATTTTTTGTAGAACCTCATCCTGAATAAGATTCAGCTTTTTACGATTTGAGTTTTGTGTTTTTTCATCAAAATAAAAGTGGCGGTGCATTTTTTTATTGGCATATCGGAAATAGAAACCGCCATTTTCGCCGACAACACCTGACACAGGCCAAACTCTGGCGATCATCTCGCACCAACCTGCAGGGCGCCCTGTGACGGGGATAATGTGGATGCCAGCACGATGTAATTTCCAGAGGGCTTCATAGGCCTCTGGTCCTAGCTGACCCTCGTCGGTCAAAGTGTCATCGATATCCGTCAGTAAAAATTTGATTTTTGCATTAAAATTCGACAAAGGTCCCATGTGTTCAAGTATGTCATGTCTTAGCTGAAGCGCAAAGTCAAAAATTCAACTTGCTCACAGAGGCAATTGAATCCATTTTGAGGTATGCCGAAAAAAAAACTAGTCGTCGTCGAGTCTCCAACCAAAGCGAAAACCATCAGAAAATTTTTAGGCAATGATTATGTCGTCGAATCTTGCATGGGACATATTCGGGATCTGCCCCAATCTGCAAAAGACATCCCTGAAAAAGTAAAAAAAGAAAAATGGGCCCAGCTTGGCGTGAATGTCGATAAAAATTTTGAGCCTTTGTATTGCATTCCAAAAGACAAGGAAAAGGTTGTTCGCAATTTGCGTGATAAACTTTCAGATGTTGATGAAGTCTACCTAGCGACGGATGAAGACCGCGAAGGGGAAAGCATCAGTTGGCATTTAGTTGAAGTGTTGAAACCAAAAGTTCCAATGAAGCGCATGGTGTTCCACGAGATCACAAAAGAAGCGATCCAAAAAGCTTTAAAACAAACACGAGAGATTGATTTCAATCTCGTTCGCGCCCAGGAAGCTCGTCGCGTTCTTGATCGCTTAGTTGGTTATACAATTTCCCCATTGCTTTGGAAAAAAGTGGCCTACGGGTTGTCGGCGGGTCGGGTCCAATCAGTGGCTGTCCGTTTGATCGTTGAACGTGAGCACGAGCGAATTAAATTTAAAAAATCAAGTTACTGGGGTTTGTCTGCCTATTTGAATAAAGATCAAGTCGAATTTGAAAGCCGTTTGCAAAGTTATAAAAATCAAAGAATTGCAACGGGAAAAGATTTTGATTCAACCACTGGAAAACTGACAACTGGTAAAGACGTTCTTGTTTTGGATGAAAAGACTTCCAATGCACTTTCAAATCAGCTGACGGGGCAAAATTTTACTGTTACCGAGGTCGAAGAAAAGCCTGTGAACCGCAGACCAGCGGCTCCGTTTATCACATCAACTCTGCAGCAAGAATCAAATCGAAAACTGGGATTGAGTTCTCGGGAAACCATGCAGGTTGCGCAGAAACTGTATGAGCAGGGTTTTATCACCTACATGAGAACGGACTCGACATTTCTTTCTGCAGAAGCATTAGATGCGGCCAGAAAATGCATTCAGAAAAAGTATGGAAAAGAATATCTTCCAGAAACTGCAAGGTTTTATGATGCGAAAAAAGCTAAGGGAGCCCAAGAGGCCCATGAAGCCATTCGCCCAGCAGGAAATCAATTTGTTGATCCAGATGAAACGGGTTTAAGTGGAACTCAATTTAAGTTGTACGAATTGATCTGGATGAGAACTGTGGCATCGCAAATGGTGGATGCTCGGCAAAAGCAAGTGAGTGCCAAAATTCAATGTGGCGAGGCTTTATTTTCTGCCAGTGGAATGACCATCGAATTCCCAGGTTTTTTAAGAGCCTATGTGGAAGGAAGCGATGATCCCGAAGCTCAGCTGCAAGAGCGTGAAGTGCGTTTGCCAGCTCTTAAACCAAAAGAATCTGTTAAATGTCAAAAACTTGAGCCCACTCCCCATGAAACAAAACCGCCTGCTCGGTACACTGAGGCCAGTCTTGTTCAAACCATGGAAAAAGAGGGTATTGGTCGACCGTCGACCTG
>DGYJ01000062.1:6626-7033 GCA_002396665.1 Bdellovibrionaceae bacterium UBA5009 | reverse complement strand
CCTCGCTTCTTTTGAAGGGAATGGGTATCGATTTTGATGTTGCCGAGAATGGAAAAGAGGCTGTCGAAAAATTTCAAAAAACATTTTTTAATATAATACTTATGGATTGTCAAATGCCGGTCATGGATGGTTACGAGGCGACTCAAAAAATCAGAAATCTTGGTCAGCAAGGTAAAGATGTTAAAGTGATTGCGATGACGGCAAATGCCTTCAGAGCAACGCAGGAAAAATGTTATGAAGCTGGCATGAATGACTTCTTAACTAAGCCTTTTACCGCTGAAGATTTAAAGAAAATGATTAACACATTGAGGGTTAAAAATGCTGCCTAATAAATTATTAAAAAATAGATTTTTTTCTAAGATGTATTCAAAGTATGGAAAAAAAGTTTTTATTTTTGTGTTTTTGTA
>DGYJ01000062.1:5770-6484 GCA_002396665.1 Bdellovibrionaceae bacterium UBA5009 | reverse complement strand
TATCTGGTGCGCGATGGCTTTTTGTATATTTTGTTGCCTTATTTTATTTCAAATATCTAAATTTAATTTTTAATCATTTTTTGACTGATTGATAAGCCACTCTGTTAATTGAAGTAGAACAAAGGTGTCTTGGTTGCAATAATCAAGCAATTGTTGAAAAATTTCATTTTTTTTTGGATTTTCAGAGGGAAAATGACACATTTTTTCATAGGCCCTTTGGGCTTCACCACCGTTGCTGACGATCAAATGTTTGTAACTTGATTTTTCACCCAATATGGCTGGAGCTACACTTTTAAGGCTAAAGCTGCTTTTGAAATCGGCGAAGTAGACATGCTCTCTAAATATTGGCAGCGGGTCGACAAGTCGTTCGCGGATGGATTTTAGGTCCCTGTGAAGGTCTGGGAATAGGTCTTCAAGCTCTTGAAGTCTTGTGGCTTCGAACTTTGAGTAGTAGGCGACAACTGAGCCCAGTTTTGGGCAATTTGCCACAAGGGATTCTGCAAGACTTCTTCTTGGGTCATTTTTTTCGCAGTGTAGATAGTAAAAGTGAATTGGATTTTCGCCTAACGAGTTTGAAATGTGCAGACTGTATTGGAAGGGAACTTGAGAGTACGGATTGCATCCATCAAATCTTGGGATTGCTGGATTTATTGTTTCAAAGTCCAGAAATGTTAAGGGCCACTGCCAATTTGATAGGGCTTGTTGAATAGCATC
>DGYJ01000062.1:5190-5627 GCA_002396665.1 Bdellovibrionaceae bacterium UBA5009 | reverse complement strand
TTTGTAGGCAGTGAAGCTGTTGCTTTTGGAGGGGGCTTAGTCCTTCAGATTCAGAAAGTTTTGGATGATAAATGCCGACGAGCCCTTCATTATAGAGGATCCATTTTTTATCGCGTAGATTGGGTATGTCAAATAGACTGATTTCTGGAATTTTCTTTTCTTGTTTGCAATGACTCCAAAATGGACACTCGTTTGGAATAAAGCAATGTTGGCCAAGGTCAATGTCTGGAGCGCTTGTGGCTTTTAATGTTTTAAAAATTTCAGTTAATCGTGGTGAAATTGATGTATGTTTTTTTCTAAGCTCATCAGTAATGTCAGTTGTTGAAAATAAATTCTTAAGATCTGGATATTTGCAAAGAGGATTGAGGTGCATTAATGAAATTTTTTCGATTGGTAAACCTGCGTTTGCCATAATCCATGTTTGAAGACCGATATCC
>DGYJ01000062.1:2994-5021 GCA_002396665.1 Bdellovibrionaceae bacterium UBA5009 | reverse complement strand
ATGCTCTGGTTTTAATTTTGTTGTTGATTTGACCTCGACAATGGACCATCTTTGGGTTTCTTTTGAAAAAATTAAAATATCTGCCCGTGCAAAGCAGCCTTTGTATTCAAAGGCTGCTTCAAAAATGATTTCATTTTGAGCAGCAATCAATTCCCTGGTTTTTTTTAATGCCCCGACAAAATCCCATGGTGGATTTTCAACAAGTTTTCCATTCGGAAAATGCAAACGGGCCTGCAGGGTGACTTCGTTCCCTTGATCGAAAAGGGCTTGCAGTTCTGGCCCGATGGGTGGTTCTAGCTCGTGGTTGTGAATGGTTAAGTATCCGCTTTTAAGGCACTGATAGGATCTCATCAGTCTGGTTTTGCTTAGAAGTTTTGGAATTTGGCGAGCGGTCGAGTTGTCCATTAAAAAAACACCATACCAGAAATTTTAAAATAGGAAGTGCTTTCTATGAACTCGGGTTTGTCAGCATAAAAGACGTATTTGTCGGACTTAAAAAAATATCTATCGTAGCTACTGCCAATTTCAAATTCAGAGGCAAGATGATGGCTTAGTGGGACCCTCGCATTTATGAAAATCTTTTTCTCGCGAAAGTAGTGTCTTTCGTCGGGATTGGTTCTAGTGGTAAGTAAGAAGGACTCTTCGGTGGATTCAAGCCCAACAGCGATTTGAAATGGTCCCAATATTTTGTAGTTGATGGAACTACGGTAGATTTGTGGAAATAATATAAATAAGTTCAACCCCCACTTTTCATTGAACATCTGATTTAAACTAAAAAATGGAACGCCAGCGCTGAGTTTGAAATCGGGATTGGGTTCATAACTATAAATAAATCCAGGCAGTGGAAGTCCTTTCAGGAAGGCTCTTTGCGAGGAATAGACAATCATCCAAGTCCATTTGGATTCGGTTGATTTTTTCTGTGTCCAAGAGAAAGTGAGTCCATAATTGTCATCTGAAGATCTTTGAAATGGCTTATCGCTGCTGGAGCCTAGACTGGTATTCAGTGACCAGTTTTCAGCCTCTGATTTTTTTTCATCATATGTGATCGAAAAATTTTGTTCGTAAACATCTGGATAGTTTGCTTGGTCTGGGTTGAATCCAAGAGAGCTTTGTCGAGCACTGAAAGCGAGCGAGCTAGAATCTTGAGTAAAAATTGGAATCTGCATTTGTGAATTTGACTTTGTATTTTCAACAGATTTGCTGGTGGGGGAAAGGTCAAATTTGTTTCTGGTGGTCTCGGAGTGGCGAAGAAAAAATTTACCTTTTAAAAAGGGAGGTGTTGGGGGCTCCATGGCGTAAATGTTGACCGTTATAAATTGAAAAAAAATCAAAAAAAATAATGATATCAATAACTGACGAAAACCCCAGGTTCTTGGCATAGTTGAATTTATCTTGGATTTAAAGCCAGGGTCAAGTCAGGGGTTTAGTTATTGAGTGCTCCATTTGTGATCCAAGTCATGACAGCAGATTTTTCTGCGGCTGTGACTGAGGTCGTATTGTTTTTAGGCATAGTAGTTCCTAATGTCGTATAAAACTTGCTTGTTGCAGGGCTGCCGGCATTGACGAAGTTTTTAACCCCAGTGTAGGTGCTGAAATCAGTGTGGCAACTGGTGCATCTATTCGCGATAAGAGTCCCTTTGATGCAATTAAATGTGGGGGCCAGGGTGTTGCAGGCCGTGACAGGTTTTGGAGCAGGAGAGCTGTCCTTAAAACCGTCTTGAATCCAGTCAAAAACTATTTTCATATCATTTTGATTCATAGGTTTGCCAGGGGGCATGTTACCAGACTGAATTTCAGAATAGATCTCGGAATGTTGTGGGTCTCCGGGGATTACAAGTCGGTAGTAGAGCAGCAGATTAAGATCCGTAATGTAGTCTATACCACCTTGAGCATTGCTTGGGTTGTGGCAGGATGAGCAATTTCTTTGAAGGATATTCATGGCTTTAGATTGCAAGTCGGCTTGGTCTGCTGCCGATGCAAGCAAAGATTCATCAGAACTGTCGTCACTGATAACAGCGCAGTTTTGC
>DGYJ01000062.1:2446-2779 GCA_002396665.1 Bdellovibrionaceae bacterium UBA5009 | reverse complement strand
AACAATTAAAAAAACAGCTGTTGTAATGGATACTTTTTTTAACTTAATCATTTTTAGCTCCATTTAATATCCAAGATTTGACTATATTTACTTCTAAAGACGGCAGGTATCCAGTTAATGGCATCGATGTTAAGCCTTCAAGGTTGGCATCATTTTTATCCATTCGTCGATACATTTTGCTTGTGACATCGCCTGGAATAATAACTCCTTTGGCAATCATATCTTCATAGTTGGTCATGTCGTAGTTTCCATTGCGGTCTCTTGAGTTGTGGCAGGCGACGCAATTTTTACCTAGAATTCCAGTTGAAGGATTCATCATCGCCGAAAAGCTTG
>DGYJ01000062.1:348-2241 GCA_002396665.1 Bdellovibrionaceae bacterium UBA5009 | reverse complement strand
GCAGGTGCAATGGGGTTTTTACTTTTCACTAAAACTTTGGTGATGGATGTTGTTGTTCCTAGCATAAGTCCTGCAGAAAGATTTTCGATTTGAACCGTGAGGGCCCGATTGGCTTCGTGACGAATATCGTTAGAAATCTCAATGCTGATTGTTTTTGTTAATTCGCCAACTGAAAATGTTGCTGAATTGTTAATAATTTTGTAGTCCCAATCAAACCGATTGTAGGAAGTTCCAACCGATGACCTGGCCCTTGAGAATAACTTATCATCGGCAGAACATGCAGAGTTTGCACACATTTGATTGTAAAAATCAGGTCGACAAGTTGTGGTGTTGACTGTGACGATGGATTCTGAAGTTGGGGCTCCGCACAGAGGTGTCGTATCAATACTAACAGAAACAGTTTCAGGAGAAGAAACAGTTTTGCTTAAATTCACTGGTATATCCAAATAGCTTCGACGACCAACTGTTCGTATTGTGCTTGCTCCAAGATTTATGACAGGAGGCAAGGCTGGTGGTGGCAAGACTGTGGGTTCAATAACTTCGAAAACAAATGAAACCGTGTCTTCAGGGAAGAAGACACCTGGTATAACCATAGAACCCGTTGATATAAGTCCCGAAATATCATTTTTACTTTTGGCATAAATTCCGATATCGACAAACTTAAATGTCGTTGGATATTTTTGTAATCGACCATTTATTTTTACATGGATGCCTTTGATATGGATATCTGTATTGGCATCATATATTGTGGGACTGCGAAATGTATAGTAGGGCTCGCCACCAGATGTTTGGTTTTTAGCTACTAAAATTCCAAATTTAGCTTTGTTCGTTGCATTTGAAATAATTGGTACTGCAGTGACTCTTGACTTAATAATATTAAGTTGGGATTGCAGATCATTCCAAACAATTTGCTTTTCATCACGCATTGTTGCTGTGCTTATATTCATATTTGGAATTTGAATCGGCGTGGTTTCAAGTGTGACCACATCTTCAATTTCTTCAGAAACTGGATTCGCAGAAACTCCTTTGCACTTGTTGTAGTCCTCTTGACCTTTTTGCCATTCCAGTCTTAGTTCATTTATTTTCTGAGTGTGTTGGGGGCCCGAGTAAGGAGGGTTATGCCCAGCATTGATGGCGTTGTCGGATACTTTTGTATAACCAATCTGATTGAAGTCTGTGAATGCGGCTAAAATGTCTGAATTGGCAAATCGACCTTTGCCTGGGCCATTCAAGTGACAAAGGGCACAGTTTTGTTGCAGAAAGGGGTGGTATCCAGACGAGAATAAATTGATCAATTGGTCTTCGCAAAGATCTCCTGTTAGTCCAAGTCCTAAAGAGGTTCCAGAGGATGATAAAGACATATTTGATTCGGTTTTAAACTGTTGTCCGCAGTTGTTATATCCGAACATGATAACAATCATAAAAATCGAAAGCTCTAAAATCTTTCGACTGCGGTGGTAAGTTTCTTTACTTAAATGTCTTTTCACAAGAATCCCCCAGAAGCAAAAGTGATGTCAGCCCCTCTGACACAACCCAAATAGAAAACTAAGTAAACTTTAAAATTAAATCCAAATCTGCTGTTGTAAAAACCCTAGGCAAATAAGTTTCAATTAAATTGGACTTTCCGTTAAACGCTAAATAGTTTGCAAACATAGACCCAGCCGCAAGTTCAGCGCTACCACCAGTTAAAAATGTATCGTCTGCGGTTTGACCATCGTTGAAATGACCAATTTGAAAATCTTTAGCAGCATGGGCGCCAGCTGGGTCATAACCAAACATGTATGTCGACCCAGCCGTACCACGATCTGAAGTCCAAGGACCACCAGCTGTATCAGAGTCTGGCGAAGTCACGCTTCCATCACTGGTGACAACAATAAATCCTTTTTTACCCAG
>DGYJ01000062.1:0-143 GCA_002396665.1 Bdellovibrionaceae bacterium UBA5009 | reverse complement strand
TTTTTTACCCATGATGGCCAGGGACTCTAGAACATTTCCAATAACAGTTCCAGCTTCTAAATCTTTTGCATCGCCAGATGTTCGAGTGCCGTTGTGATAATCAAATCCGCCCATTTCAAGATTGATCGTTCCAGCATTGCCAT
>DGYJ01000017.1:29304-29558 GCA_002396665.1 Bdellovibrionaceae bacterium UBA5009 | reverse complement strand
CAATTCAAAAGAGCAAGCAGGTCTAACACTAATCACTTCAACCAGTGATTATTTTAAAGAAATCGTTCGCGATGCGCTTACTCATCGCAAAATTCAAACCTACCCCCAAGTTGAAACCTATCTGACAAAATTACTAGAATACTATCTTGATGCTCGAAATCTTCATGATGAAAATGAAGTTGTTAACGAGGCAGGACAGCGAAAACCAAAAACCATGGCCGAGCTTTATATGCTGGCTACCCAATCAGAAACGA
>DGYJ01000017.1:27692-29137 GCA_002396665.1 Bdellovibrionaceae bacterium UBA5009 | reverse complement strand
GAACTTTTAAAAAAGTTAGCTGATAAGTCACTGTACATGAGTGGATTTTTTGCCGAGTCCTTTCAAAGAAAAATTATTGATGTTGATTACTATGCTGAAATTGGTGGTTCGGCTTATTATCAATTGTCGTCAGTAACTAAAGAAGACACCATGGCCAAGGTTTATTCTGTCTTTTCAAGTCGATTTGTCGACTTTATGGATGTATTGACATTGATTAGCCAAAACAGTCTAGTTCAAAGCAATCAGAGTGTTTTGAGGCTTTATGATCAGTATTTACGAACAGGTTCAGAGCTTGCCCGTGAGAAGTTGATTGAAATGGGGGTTTTAACACTTCCCCTAGACCAAGCTAAATTGACCAGACAGAATTAAAGGTCTAAGATCTTTACATGTTTGGACTTGGATTTTCAGAAATTATTTTACTTGGTGTCTTGGCCCTTATCATTATTGGTCCCAAACAGTTACCTGATGTTGCAAGAACTTTGGGGCGATTTCTAAACGAGCTTAAGCGCGCCACCGACGACTTTAAAGATGACTTTAAAAGACAGGCCAAGGCTGATTTGGATTTCAACTCTATTTCAATACAAAATCCAATGACTGAAATTAAAAATCAAATCCATCAACAATCAGATCTGCCGCAAAGTGAATCAGAAATTCCAGATTACGTTCATGGCCATGATGAATATTTAAATCACATTGGTGGCGATCACCACTCGGAAGAAGAAAAACAATTATCATTGAATTTAGATTCTGAAAATCCAAACGAATCTAAAAAAACAGAAGGCACGTAATGTCTGCGGATCAACAGTTTGAATTCAAAGATAAAAACATGGCTCTAACAGAGCACTTGGCCGAACTACGAACAAGACTTGTACATAGTCTGCTGGGACTAGTTGTGGCTATGGGCGTTTGCTATGGGCATAGCGAATATATTTTTAATTTAGTTCGTCAACCGATCACTAAGTACTTGCCTGGTGGCGGATTAGTTTACACCGCACCCATGGATAAATTTGTTGCGCATATTAAAATTGCATTTATTGCAGGTGTGATTATTTCGTGTCCATTTTGGCTTTACCAAGTTTGGCTTTTTATTGGGCCGGGTCTTTATAAAAAAGAACGAAAATATGCAGCATTATTTATTTTTGCGGGATCAATTTTATTTTTAACAGGGGTTGCATTTTCTTATTTCGTTGCTCTGCCAATGGCCTTCGATTTTTTATTCACTTTCGGCGGCGACATAGATAAGCCGATGATTACAATTGAGCAGTACTTAGACTTTTTTGCGCAATTTTGTTTAATGTTTGGCGTTTCTTTTGAATTACCAATGATTTTGGCAGTTTTGGGTATGATGGGTTTGGTTTCGCAAAAGTTTTTGATCGAAAAAGGTCGATACGCAGTCATGATCTTAGCTGTTCTGGCAGCAATTATTACACCACCAGATATTATGA
>DGYJ01000017.1:25792-27593 GCA_002396665.1 Bdellovibrionaceae bacterium UBA5009 | reverse complement strand
ACACCACCAGATATTATGAGCATGGTCATGATGTTAGTGCCAATGATAATTCTTTATTATCTTGGAGTATTCATTGTTGGATTTTTTGAACGAAAAAGAGCATCTACAATAAACGAATAGAAAATCTAAATTTTCTTACAAGTTAAGACTCTGAATCCAACTTTTTCTTTAAGGTATTTTCCATTCAAATTTTTGCTAGCTTTAATTAAAATGTCTGGCTCAGATGAATGATCCAAAGCTTTAATGGCTACAGTCTGAATTTTATCTGACGAAGAAGCAACTGAAGAAATAACCCACAAAGAATTGTTTGGAACGCATCTTGATTTAAGATCAATGATTAAGCTCATATCTTGATTTTTATCATCTTTCCAAGCTTCGTTGATATCCTTTTCAAAGGCACAAGATTCGCTGCCGTAAGAAAATCCAACCACTTTACTCAATAAAGTTATATCTTCGAAATTATGATCAACTGCAAAATCATCTTCCTTTAGGGCTTCATCTTCTTTGCAATATTTTTCTTGGGCCTCTTGCAAACTTGTTGCATTGAAGCTGCCAGGCGAAGAAGAATTGTCTGCTTTTTTCTTTCCGCATCCAAGTGCAAAAATAAAGACGATACTTAAAAATATTTTATTAAAAATAGAAATCATGATTCCACCTCTTCAAATTTAATAAGGACAGCTCCGGATTCAACGCTGTCGCCTTGTTTAATGCATATCTCTTTAATTTTAACATCCCTTGCGGCACGCATTTCGTTTTCCATTTTCATCGCTTCCATGATCAATAAAGATTTTCCTTCTTTAACGACGTCACCAGGCTTAACAAAAATTTCAATAATTTTTCCAGGCATACCAGCACGCAAATCTTGTCCGCCGCCGAGGCCACCACCTTTTTTTAAAGATCGGTGAAGCAACATTTCGTCATTGAAAATTTTAATTGTTCGAAATGAGTTTCGCGTAAAGACAGTGTACTCAGTATCTTGTCCAATAACATCTACAAGGTAGGACTGTCCTTCGAACAAAAAACTAATGTATTCTTCTGCTGTTTGGAAATCAGTCTTTGAAATTTCGTAGTGATTCCAGTTTTTTCCTTCAGGCTGCAAAGACACCTTCCATGCACCTTTGGTCTCAATCACATCCACTTTGTATTTTCGGCCTTTAATTTCTGCTTCAAAATACATCTTCTACTCCTAGGCTCTTAAAACCAGTTTGCGACCGATTCGTTTCCAGTTCGAAACAAGATTCAACTGCCGAATATCTTTTGATTTGCGATCATTGTATGCCGTAATCGCCGCTGCAATTAAAAACACAGGGTCATCGATTTGCTTAAAAAGTTGGGGCTCAAGGACTTCGAAGTTTTTTTCGATAAACTGAGTTGTGTAACTTCCATCGCGAAATTTTGGATGATCAAGAATGGTTTTGTGCAAAACGATATTTGTTTTGATACCTGTCAAAACGAATTCCGTTAAAGCCCTTTGCATACGATTAATGGCTTCTTCGCGTGTTTCACCCCATGTGATCACTTTAGCGATCATAGGATCATAGTATATTGGGACTTCATATCCAGGGTAAGCGTAAGAATCCACGCGCATAAATGGACCTTGGGGATGGCGGCAAGCGCGAATCACACCAGGGCTTGGTTTGTAGGTGATTGGATCTTCGGCGCAAATACGAGCTTCAATGGCAAAGCCTTCTTGCTTCAAATCTTCTTGTTTAAAACTTAAAGGTCTTCCAGCGGCCACATAGATTTGTTCTTTCACTAAATCAACACCAGTTGTTGCTTCAGTAATAGGGTGCTCCACCTT
>DGYJ01000017.1:16583-25698 GCA_002396665.1 Bdellovibrionaceae bacterium UBA5009 | reverse complement strand
AGGGTGCTCCACCTGCAGACGAGTATTCATTTCCATAAAAAAGAATTCTTTAGTCTGGTTATCAAAAATAAATTCAATTGTACCAGCACCAATATAATCAATTTGCTTTGCTGCGCGAACAGCGGCATCCCCCATACGAAGTCGGACTTCCTGCGGAACTGATGGGCTTGGGGACTCTTCGATTATTTTTTGGTGACGACGTTGAACTGAACATTCCCTTTCGAACAAATGGCAGACATTTCCGTGGGTATCGCCAAAGACTTGGATTTCGATATGTTTAGGATCGTTGATAAATTTTTCGATATAAACTGTCGGATCAGCAAAATAATTTTGTCCTTCTGATCGGCAAGCGCGGAAGGCACTTTCAAGTTCGCTGTCTTGTCGAACAACACGCATCCCTTTACCGCCACCGCCCGCAGAGGCTTTGATAATAATTGGATAGCCAATTTTATTCGCAATCTTTTGTGCTTCTTCGACTGTTTCAACCCCACCATCGCTGCCGGGCACTGTTGGGACTTTTGCTTTTTTCATCAGGGCTTTGGCTGAAAGCTTGTCCCCCATGGCTTCAATATTTTCTACTGTTGGGCCTATAAAGACGATTCCAGCTTCTTTGCAGGCTCTGGCAAAAGTTGTATTTTCTGAAAGAAAACCATAGCCAGGATGAATGGCATCAACGTTGGCCTCTTTTGCGACTTGAATTATTTTTTTATAATTTAAATAACTCTCTTTTGATGGTGCAGGGCCAATATTGTAGGCCTGGTCAGCTAAGAACACATGCAAACTATTTCTGTCAGCATCACTAAAAACAGCAACGGAACCAATGCCAAGCTCTCGACAGGCCCTTGTGATACGTATCGCAATTTCGCCACGATTTGCGATCAGTATTTTTTTGAAAGGCAAAGCGGCTTGCTTATTAATTTGCTTAATCACAAAGCCTCCTAAAGTGGAATATTGCCGTGTTTTTTCGGCGGCAAAACATCACGTTTATTTTTTAACATTTCAAGGGACTCAATAATTCTTTTTCTTGTCATAGCAGGATCAATGACTTCATCAGTGTAGCCAAGCTCTGCAGAGACATAGGGATTATTAAATTTTTCTTCATAGTCTGCGATCAAGCGTGCGCGTTCGGCCGCAGGATCTTTCGCTTTGTTGATTGCTTCACGGCAAATAATATTTACAGCACCCTCGGCGCCCATCACAGCAATTTCCGCCGAAGGGTAAGCCAAGTTCACATCACTTCGTAATAGTTTAGAACCCATCACGATATAAGCACCGCCATAGGCTTTGCGTGTGATTACCGTGATTTTTGGAACTGTGGCTTCAGCGTAAGCATAAAGCAATTTTGCACCGTGGGTGATAATTCCGTTCCACTCTTGATCACGTCCTGGTAAAAATCCAGGAACATCAACAAAACTGACCACAGGAATATTAAATGCATCACAAAAACGAATAAATCGTGCAGCCTTGCGAGACGCTTCGATATTTAAGCATCCGGCAAGAATTTGGGGCTGATTGCCAACAATTCCAACGGGACGACCATTAAAGCGTGCAAATCCTACAACAATATTTTGAGCATAATGTTTATGAATTTCTAAAAAATAACCTTCATCCACGCACTCAGTGATCACTGAAAGCATATCGTAGGGCTTTTTAGGATTATCAGGAATAATTTTATTAATTCCATCCACAAGACGATCAGCTTTATCATTGTTCGGCAATAAAGGGGCATCATCTAAATTGTTTGCAGGCAAAAAGTTAAGCAGTTCGCGAATCATCAACAAGCAATGCTTGTCGTCTTCAGTTGCAAAGTGGGCAACGCCAGATTTTTGAGAATGCGTTGCTGCGCCACCAAGATCTTCTTTCGTCACCTCTTCATGGGTGACTGCTTTAATCACGTCAGGTCCGGTAACAAACATGTAGCTTGAGTTTTTGACCATGAAAACGAAGTCCGTGATACTAGGGCTGTAAACAGCACCACCGGCGCAGGGGCCCATGATTGCTGTGATTTGCGGGATCACGCCAGAGGCCAACGTGTTTCTAGAAAAAATATCTGCATAGCCACCAAGGGATTCGATTCCCTCTTGAATACGTGCACCACCTGAATCATTGATGCTAATAAATGGCGCGCCGTTTTTAATGGCTAAATCCATGACTTTGCAAATTTTGTTGGCCTGGGTTCGCGACATTGAACCACCAATGACTGTAAAGTCTTGACTGGAAACATAGACAAGTTTTCCATTCACACGGCCATAACCAGTAATTACACCATCACCAGGTGTGACAGTTTTTTCCATTTCGAAATTTGTGCATCGGTGGGTAACGAAGCGATCCATTTCAACAAAGCTTCCTGGATCAAGCAAGACATCCAAGCGCTCGCGAGCAGTTAATCTTCCGCCCTGTTTATGCTTAGCTAATTTAGATTCGCCACCACCACGCATGGCAAGTTCATTACGTTTTTCAAGATCATTTAGTTTTTTAAGATGCAGATTTTCAGTGGACATTGCAATTCTCCTTAAGGGTGACTACGACCATACAAGCGTGGGAACGGAATTGTTTCACGCACATGCGGAAGGCCACAGATCCAAGTCACTGTTCTTTCGATGCCCAATCCAAATCCACTGTGTGGAAAGGATCCAAATCTTCGAATGTCCAAGTACCATTGGAAATCTTTTTCATCGAGCTTGTGTTCTTTAATTTTTACTAAAAGTTTTTCAATACTTTCTTCGCGTTGACCACCACCAATAATTTCCCCGTAGCCTTCAGTGGCCAACAAATCACAACCCATGGCATAGCCGGGCTCTTTTGGATCTTCTTTCATATAGAAAGCTTTGATCGCTTGCGGATAGTGATGGACAAAAACTGGGCGATCAAATTTAGAACTGATAATCGTTTCATCTGGAGCGCCAAAATCATCACCAATATTAAATTCTGGATTTTCTTTTTTCACCATTTGCGCAGCTTCAGTGTAGTGAAGGCGCGGGAATGGGCCTTTGATATTTTCAAGCTTGCTCATGTCACGCTCAAGAACTTTAAATTCCTCTGGACGATTTTTAATTGTTCTCTGAACAATGTATTCAACAAATTGCTCAGCCAATTCCATATTGTCATACATGTCATTGAAGGCGACTTCGGGTTCGACCATCCAGAACTCGATCAAATGGCGGCGAGTTTTAGATTTTTCTGCGCGAAAGGTTGGGCCAAAGCAATAAACTTTACCAAGGGCAGCAGCTGTGGCTTCCATGTACAATTGGCCAGACTGGGACAAATACATTTTTTCATCAAAATATTTTGTTTCAAATAAGTTGCTTGTTCCTTCACAGGCACTTGGTGTGAATATTGGCGCATCAGTCAGAGTAAAGCCGCGGCCATCAAAAAAATCACGAATAGCCATGATGATTTCATGACGAATGCGAAGAATAGCGTGCTGTCTTTTTGATCGCAACCAAAGGTGGCGATTTTCCATCAAGAAATCTGTTCCATGGTCTTTAGGTGAAATCGGATAATTTTCAGATTTAGAAATAAGTTCAACAGTTTCTGCGCCGATCTCGAAAACGTTTTCATGTTTTGGATGTTTTCGAACAACGCCAACAACTTTAACAGAAGACTCTTGGGTGATCTGATCAAATAATGCGATAGAATCATCCGAAGTTTCACCTTTAAACAACACGCAAGGAACAATTCCAGTTCCATCACGCAATTCTAAAAATTTTACTTTTCCAGAAGATCGTGTTTGATAAGCCCAACCTTTAAGGGTGACCTTCTCACCAACCAATTTTTTAAGATCCGAAATATAGTGACGCATTAAAATCTCCTTCGAAGACAAGGTTCTTTTCTACCATGGAAACCAGGGGTTTAGTCCATGTCTTCAATGTCTACGCAAAGCGAAATAACGCGTGACAAAACGAATGAATAGAAAAATGATAGAATCAAGACTTTGAGAGGTGCTGAATGTTAATTTTGAAGGCGATTTTATTGACTGGTCTTGCGTCATTTTCGCAAATCAACGACATCAATCACAGAGAAAGTAGCGACAAGCGCGTCTTTCAGAATAGTGATGGTAAAAAAGTCACATTGGAAGTGAATGAAAAAATTTGTGAATCTTTTTCCCAGGATGGAATGTACTCGTCAGTTCCAGATAAGGATTCGAAATCACCAAGGCTGACAGTCACTTGCCAAAACAAGCAAAGAATTGAGCTTAAAACAAAAGATGATTCTGGCGAGATGTTAGAAAGCTGGAAAGATGGCAAGCGCAGCGGCCCAATGAAAAAATTTAATGAAAAAGGTCTTCTTGTTTATGAATCAAACTACATTGATGGCGAAAAAGAAGGCGAAGAAAAAACATATTTTGAAAACGGAAAAATCAGCACTCTTCGACGTTACAAAAAAGGTCAATTGGACGGCGAACAAGTTGATTACGATAAGTTCGGAAGGCCGACTTTAAAATTTATGCCTAAAGGCTTGCGATCACATAAGCCCAAAAAGAAAACTCAATAATCATCAAGTCAATTTCCCATGACAGACTGAAGCTTCAGGTAAGCTTTGTACACATTCATTCGTCCACGCGAAGTTACGCGGAATTGATTATTTTGAGAATACTCTGCCGTCGTTAGCAAGGCATCTTTAATTTGAACTGAAGTGGCCTTTGGGTAAGCGCTCTTCAGCAGTGCAGCTGCACCAGCAACAAAAGGTGAAGCCATACTTGTTCCACTCAAAGTGTCTGCGTATTTATTAAAAGGCACAGTGCTATAAATATTTTCGCCCGGGGCAGCGATGTGTACCAATTTATTACTCGAGTTTGAAAAGTAAGACATAAAGTCAGACGCTCCAGAAGAGGCAACAGTGATCTGATTCGCCAAGTTGAAAGCGGCAGGGTATTCTGGCGAATCGCCAATGTCATGGGAAGAATTTCCTGCAGCAACAGTTAGTAAAATTCCCTGTTTGTCCAAATCAACAAAGGTGCTTTGCAAGGCTTTGCCACCTTCGCACCCAGCTCCGCCCCAACTGTTATTTATAATCTGTGCCCCTCGTTTGGCGGCATAGTTTAAGGCTAAAATTGCATTTGATAGAGAACCAGAACCAGAAGAATTAATAAAAGGAGCCGGAATTAAATTTGCCTCAGGGGCCATTCCCTTCATTGCAGGACTACTGCTGTCCGCAGACGGAACTGCAGAGTCAGCCAAGATAATTCCAGCAACATGTGTTCCATGGACGCTTTCTTTTCCTGTTGTGGGTTCATCTCTAAAATCTACGGAATAGTAGTCGTCAACATAGCCATTGCCATCGTCATCAATTCCATTGTTCGGAATTTCTGCAGTATTTATGGATAACCTTGTGAAAAGTTGCGGATGGTCAGCTTGAACATAGCTATCAACAACGGCAACGGTGACGCCTTTTCCTTTAATTCCCAGATTCCACAATTGATCAGCTTGGACTTTTTGTTGTCCCCAATAAGTTGTCGCTGTTGCATTTTGTGAAACAGTTGATGTGGGCATAATTTTTTCATCAACAGTGACAGAGCTATCTTGCAGTGGTAGCATTTGCACTTCTTGATCTTTATAGAATTTTTTGATTTCTTTTAAGTTCGATTTAACAAATTCAGATTTGAATTTTTCGTAGCTTTCAGCATTCTCGATCGATGTATGACCATCTTCCCATTCAACAATGAATCGGTTCTGATAAATCATTCCGCCACAACTGGCTTGTGTAACGGCCGCATCTACGCTTTGCTCTGTCTTTTGAGCACAGGCCATTAATGTAGACGCAAACCCCACCGCGAGGAGAAACTTAATAACTTCCATGTCGAACTCCCTGGCGGTTATCTCAACAGACATGTTTCGAAGACCACCCGGTGAATTCATCGGAAGTTTAAATCCAACCAATGAGTCGAGACCAAAAAACTAGCCTTTAGTCAAAGTGACAAGAGTTTTGAAAGGGCCTTAAATCAATCCTGATAAAGAGAGGTACTTATGCATACTCAAAGACAAACTTTGGTCCTTTTATTCGTTATTTTATTGAGCCTTGGATTCGATGGCTTTGCGGCCAACAATTTAACTGTAAAAGATTTTTTTAAAAACCCACCAGAAGCTGCCCATGCGATTTCGCCCGATGGACTGAAAGTTGCCTATTTAAAACCCTATGAATCCCGCATGAACATTTACGTGCGTGAAATTAATGACTCAAAATCTGAAAAAAGATTAACCGATCTTAAAGATCGCGATATTTCACAATTTTTTTGGAAAGGGAATAATTCGATCCTTTTTTCAAAAGATTTTAATGGGGATGAAAATTTTCACGTTTTTTCAGTCGACGTGAAAACCGCTACGGCAAAGGATTTGACGAATTATGAAAAAACGCGGGCTTCTGTTTTAGATGCTCTTGAAAACGTGAGCGATAATGAAATCCTGGTGCAGCACAATCGGCGCAACAAAGAAATTTTTGATGTCTATCGCTTAAATGTGAAGACTGGAAAATCTAAACTTGTAGCTCAAAATCCAGGATCAGTCACTGGTTGGGTGACAGACCATTTAGGTCGAGTCCGTATCGCCATGCAAAGCGAAGGATTAAAAACAAATGTTTTATATCGCAAAAACGAAACAGATAAGTTTAAAAAAATTCTAAGCTTTGGACATAAGGAAAGTTTTTCTCCAGAGGCTTTTATGGCCGACAACAAAAAAATCTATGCTCTTTCAAATTTAGGAAGGGACCGTGTTTCATTGGTTGAATTTGATCCAGAAACAGCAAAAGAGACAAAAATTTTATTTCAGCATTCTGAAGTAGATATTGATGGCATCAGTTTTAATAAAGAACGAAAAGTATTAGAGGCCGTCACTTATATTACTTGGAAAAGAGAGATTTCTTTTTTTGATGCTCGGACAGAAAAAGTTTTCAATACGGTATTGGATCGAATTCCTAAGGGCGAAGATATTCGCTATTTAAGTGCTGATAAAAAAGAAAAAACATATATCGCAAGAACATATTCAGATCGCAGTTTTGGCGCAGTTTATATCTACAATGCTGACAAGGACACTTTGCAAGAGATCATTTCTTTTCGCGATCTATTGCCTATTGAAAAAATGTCAGAAATGCTGCCGATCAAATACAAATCCCGCGATGGCCTAACAATTCATGGATATTTGTCAAAACCCGTCGGCGCTGGAGATAAAAATTTGCCTGTCGTTGTGCGTGTCCACGGAGGACCCTGGGCAAGGGACGAGTGGGGGTTTCAGCGCGAAGTTCAATTTTTAACAAACAGTGGTTTTGCTGTTTTGAGTATGAATTTTCGCGGATCCACTGGGTACGGGAAAAAATTCTTTGAAGCCTCATTCAAACAGTGGGGACTAAAAATGAATGATGATATCACTGATGGAGTTCGTTGGATGATTTCCGAAGGAATTGCAAATCCCAATAAAATTTGCATCTACGGTGGAAGTTATGGTGGGTACGCTACACTTTCAGCCCTGACAACAAACCCAGAACTTTACAAATGCGGCGTGGACTATGTTGGCGTTTCAAATTTATTTACGTTCATGAAAACAATTCCGCCCTATTGGAAAACAGAATTAGAAAAGCTTTATGAAATGGTGGGGGATCCAGAAAAAGACAAAGAACAAATGACCAAAACTTCACCTGCCCTGAATGCAGACAAGTTTAAAACACCGCTCTTTATTGCCCAAGGGGCCCAAGACCCGCGTGTAAATAAGGCCGAGTCTGATCAGGTTGTCGAAGCACTAAAAAAGCGCGGCATTGATGTTCCCTATATGGTCAAAGACAACGAAGGTCATGGCTTTCGCAACGAAGAAAATCGTTTCGAATTTTACGGAGCCATGGAAAAGTTTTTAAGCAAGTATTTGAAATAGCTTATTTCAGCATTAGAAAATTATTTCTGATGATTCAGTTGATCAATCTGGGCTTCCAAGGCGTCAAGACCCTGGTCCATATCGCTCAAGGTTTGTTCTAGGGCTTGGACCTTTGCTTGGTTCAAGTCTTCAGGTGTGCTGACCAGACTATTAACGCTAGACAAAGTCAAAAGTAATAAAACAACAGATTTGTACTTACGAGCAAAGTTTCGGTAGGTATCTGGTTTTTTTGAATCTTTATAAAATTTATTAATCAGATCGAAATTTTCATTTATGCCAGTTGCTGAAATTTTATCATACAACCATACGGGCATTTGCAAGTCTTGCTTGTGTGGTAAGTTGTAGGGTGCGATTAAAAATTTTAAAAAAGAATTATTTAGTACTGTGCTGGATGTGGCTAAGAATTTTTTAAATCCAATTTCGGGTTTAATTTTATGAAAGACAACAAAGTCTTTAATAAGATAAGTGAGCAGTTGTCTTTCAGACCACTCAATAGCTGGCTGTGAACTGGTGTCGTATTCAAAAATACGTTTTGATTTGTAGATTTCGATTCGTTCGTAAAAATCAAAAATGGCCTTGTCTAGGTTTTGAGAGTCTAATTTTTTAAGGCTCAGTTTTTTAATGTCTTTTAGAAATTTTTCATCGACTTGAAGATTCTGGTGATCAACACCAATGATTTCAAAATATTTTACCAATGTGTTTTGAAAAAGATTTTCAATTTGCGCATTGTTTGCAAAAACAAGTTCGCAGGTGTTTGTTTGTGCAAACACCTGCGAAAAAAATAAAGCCAGGAAAAATACCAACCTATAAAGAGCAATCATGAAAGCCTATATTTTAGTGACTTCACTTTGTATTTTAACTGGTGGACAATTCTGCGCAGTTTGTGCAGCTCTTTATTTGTCAAAAAGATATAGCTTGATCCGCCCACTATAATCCAAAACGATAAAAAATATGCAGTACCGTAAATTACAGAATAAAGTCCTTGTTGAATGACATTGCCATTTGGCTTACTATTTAAAAAGCTACCAATCAAAGCATAGCCAGCAAGGGTCATAGAACTGTATTTTGTGACTTTTACAGCAAGACGATCATCTGCTTTTTTTTCAGCCTTTGCTAAATCATTTTCAAGATTGCTTAGTAAAGCTTGTAAGTCATCGAGTCCTTTTTGAATTTCTTCGCGAGACATCGGATGCTTTTCAGCTTCTTTAATTTTTTCCATCAGCTGTCGTGCTGCAACCTCTTGCTGGTTTGAGGCCTGC
>DGYJ01000017.1:7470-16494 GCA_002396665.1 Bdellovibrionaceae bacterium UBA5009 | reverse complement strand
CGCAAAATTTAGAAACAAAATCATTGATAAAAATAACGACAATGCCTTTTTCATAAAACACCTCTTTCTTCATAAAAATAGAGAGCAAATTGCAATCCATTTTGCAGCCATCAAGGTCGATTTATTTCGCTTTAGCGCCACTGCTTGGTGTTGTTGCGTGAAACGATAGGCAGCTGTCTAATATTTGGCCAGAAGCCGTCTCAATCTGAGATTTTTGGCACTCTAGTTGCTTATTACCCAGATAGAAAAGGAATGGGCTTTTAAAACAAATAGGCTCAATTACAGGAAGACTTTTTAAGCTAGAAATGAAAATTCTACTTGGTCTGACAAAAATTGAGTCACCGACAGGGCCCTGGGGTAATTATGTTTTCAGCACTGTTTATCAAAAAATTTATTTATTTTTTCACAACGAGTACAATTTTATTCTATTTGATTTCTTTTAATTCAGAGGGCGAAACAGCCTTGTCAGGAACACAAGCCAGTTCGACAAAGTCAGGTTCTAAATTTGAATCAGCTTTGCAGTGCCAAGAAACCGTTCGCGGAATGAATTCGGGTAGACCAACAACTTTACGTAAAGATATGCAAGTTAACATGCTTAATCTGACCCATCTTACTAGTCCCGAACAAAAAGTTCTTAACAGATACCTGCATGATTTTGAATTGTCTTTTGCAGATGGTACAAAGCCAATTTCCTACGAAGTTAGCACATATATTTTTGAATCTTCAGCACGCCGATCCTTGGGAACAAAAGTTGTTATTCATGAACCTGGTCATCCAGAAAAAAATATGGGAACATATTTTCTATCACAGGATGGTCGGATTTTGTTTTCCCATCTTGGTGGACTTGTCCCAACTCAAAAGTGGGATTGCGAAAAATCTGCTGAACAACCAAGACAAGTGGCTTCAGGCGACATGGTCAATTGGATGGTTAAATAGCCTATAAGTGGATAGCAGTTCATATCGATGACTATTAATAATTATATAACGAGACTGGATTGAATCCTGCATGGTTGTGGAAATATGCTTCAATTCCACCCGAGATATACTTTTGACACGCTTCTTCGAACACTTGCCGTCCGCCGCGGACATAGCCAATTAGATTCTGACTTTATAAATAAAAAAATCAAGTTATTTCGGTAAGTTGTAAGCGTCCAGATACGTGCTATTTTTAATTAAATATGGTTAAGGAGATCTTATGTCTAATCTTAAAATGGGAAAAAAAGACGGTCCACGAAATGCAGCCGAGAGGTTTAATAAATTGACGAATCAACCAGTGAGTCAACGTATCGTTGATTTTCTGAAAGAAGAGGGTCGCAAAGAAAAAGTTAATGAAAAGAAAATCGCAGGCCAAGTTGACTGGCAAAAAGAATTGGAAATCTGATTTTGTTTGTGCGGGGTTGTGATCTAAAATTTTTTATTGCGGGTACAATTGGCGCAAAAGCGGGCGTCATCGTCGATACCAACATTTTGTTTGCGGCAAATTATAGCCTCGACAGTTATCATGAGGAGGCGGTTGAGATTTTTAAGATCTTGGATTCCGAATGTATTCCAAGATTTGCAAACACCAATGTGCGTTCAGAGTTTATTCATCTCACTAGAAAAATAGTTATCATTCAGGCATTGCTGGATCTATTTCATGAAATTGGCACAGACTTGCCTCAGGCCGTTTACAATAAACTCAAATCACTAAAAACGAGATCAGGCCAAAAGGAAAAAGCAGAGGCTTTGTTTCGTATCCAAGATGATGAAATTAAGGAAATCAGGCAGTTGCTTATGGCTTACAGGCCAAGTGAAAAACAAGATCTTTGGGATTGGGTCAGCTGATGCAATGATTTTAAATTTATTTATCCAATCGAGATACGTAGGTATTATCAGTGGAGATTCGGACATCAGCTTTGCAATGGAGCGTTTAAAACCCAAAAACAAATATGTTGTTAAACCATAATTTGAAAATCAATAAAACTAATCTTTCAAAGATAAAACAAATTCTTTTAAGAAAGACGTAAACTGCGATTCAACTTTTTTTGCAGTTTCTGTGACTTCTTGGTGGGTCAGCTTTTGTCTAGAAATACCCGCAGCCAAGTTTGTGATGCAACTTAAGGCTGCTACTCGTAGGCCAAGGTGATTGGCTGCAATCGTTTCAGGGACTGTGCTCATTCCAACAGCTTTTCCACCAATCATTTTTAAGTAACGAACTTCAGCTGGGGTTTCATAAGTTGGTCCGCTGACGCCACAATAAATTCCCTTGTGGTATTTCGTATTATTTTTTTGAAATATTTTTTCCATCGCTTCGATGAGCTTACGATCGTAGGCCTCTGTCATGTCTGGAAACCGAGGACCAAGTTCTTTGATGTTTGGTCCCATTAAGGGATTAGCTCCCATCAAGTTGATATGGTCTTCGATGATCATAAAATCACCGGCTTGCATCGTATCGCCAAAGCCACCGGCAGAATTTGTTAAAACTAGAATTTCAATTCCAAGCATGGCAAGGGTGCGGGTCGGGTGCACAACCATTTCCATGGAATGGCCTTCGTAGTAGTGATTTCGCCCTTGTAACAGGGCAACTGGAACATTTCCTAAGTTCCCCATGATTAAGTTGCCTTGATGCCCCTCAACTGTTGTTGGATTAAAGTGTGGAATTTCTTGAAAGGAAATCTTTTCTTTAATTTCTACTTCGTTCACAAAGGCGCCAAGACCTGATCCCAAAATAATTCCCACTTTGGGTTTAACGCTGGATTTCGAGCGTATAAAACTGACGGATTCTGTAATGCGATCTAAAGTGGCTTTCATCGGTTTGCTCCTCGTCCAAGGGTTTTTAAAATCAATTTTTGTGGTGCAGTTTTTTCTGTGCTCAAGACAAGACTAGTTTTTAATTTCAATTCGGCCTGACTAAATAAAGATGGATCAGCTCCATAAATTGTGTAAAGCACGTCACCTTTGCGAACTTGGTCACCAACCTTAACATGGAATTCAAGTCCCGCTGTGGGCTCGATCACGTCAGAGGTTTTAGCACGGCCAGCCTTTAGCAAGATGCCTGCAAGACCCAGGGCTTCTGTATTAAAGCTTTTCACAAAGCCATCATTTTCTGCATGAATTGTTTTTTTATGTTTTGGTTTGGGCAATTGATTCAATTTGCCTGAATGGATCACGCAAAGCTCTTCAAATTTTTCGTAGGCTTTGCCACTGGTTAACATTTTTTCAGCCAATACGTAGGCCGACTGAAGATCTTTTGTGGCTTCTCCAAGATAAATCATATGGGCCGAAAGCCACAGGCTTAGCTCGCGTGTTTCATTGTACATGCTCGCGACATGTGGATTTTGATGCCCTTCATTTTTTAAAATAGAAAGACATTCTTCAACCTCAACAGAATTTCCTGCGAAGCGACCTAAGGGCTGATCCATATTTGTGAGTAAAGCTGTGCATTTCTTACCAGCGCCTTCAGAAATGGCCATTAATTTTTTTGCTAATTCTTCAGCCATTTCAGGAGTTTTCATAAAGGCCCCAGAGCCGTATTTCACATCCAGAACAAGGGCATCAATGCCTTCGGCCAATTTTTTGGACATAATGCTTGCGCAAATCAATGGCAAACTTTCAACCGTGGCCGTGACATCGCGAAGGGCATAGATTTTTTTATCTGCTGGGCAAATGTCTTTTGTTTGTCCAATAAAACAAATTTTATTCTTCTGAACACTTTCTTTAAATTTTTCTAATGAAAGCTGAGTATTAAAACCAGGAATACTTTCAAGCTTATCCAACGTCCCACCCGTGTGACCAAGGCCACGGCCCGAGATCATTGGAACGGGAACCCCTGCAGCAGCAACGATGGGTCCTAAAATCAAACTTGTTTTATCGCCGACACCGCCAGTGCTGTGTTTATCTACTTTTTTTTCTGCAATAAAATTCAGATCGATCACATTTCCGGAACGCAGCATGGCCTCGGTTAAAGATAAAGTTTCGCTTTCAGTGCAATCTTTAAAAAAGATAGCCATCAACAATGCAGACATTTGGTAATCAGGAATTGATCCCTCTGTATAGGAACGAATAAAAAAACGAATTTCTTCGTTTGATAGCTCGAAGCCGTTTCGTTTCTTTTTTATAATTTCAGCTGGTAAAAATTGTGTTGAATCCATTTTTCCTAATTTCTAATATCCGCCAGAAGAGCTTAAACCTTGGATCAGGGCAATGCCAGAGCTCGTCCCAAGACGAGTGGCTCCGGCCTCCAACAAAGCTAAGGCCTGCTCTGAATTTTTAATCCCGCCGCTGGCTTTGACTTCTAATTTTGATCCCACAACTTTTTTCATTAATTTAATATCATCCAAGGTGGCGCCGCCACCAGAAAACCCTGTGCTGGTTTTCACAAAGTGAGCCCCAGCTTTAAGGCTGCACTCGCAAGCGCGAATTTTTTCTTCCTCATTAAGAAGTGAGGTCTCGATGATAACTTTTACTTTTTTGCCACTTGCTGCACGTACAACAGCCTGAATATCTTCGATGACTTTTTGATCTTTTTTTTCTTTCAATTCACCAATGGCAATGACCATATCAATTTCATCTGCACCATTTTGGACACACCAGTTTGTTTCGAAGGCTTTAGACTCGGTAGACATAGCGCCAAGTGGGAAGCCAATCACGCTGACGACTTTAACATTTGAACCTGTAAGATATTTTTTTGCAGAAGGGACAAAGCGGCTATTCACACAGACGCCAAAAAATTTATTTTCAACGGCCTCTTTGCAAAGCTGTTGAATTTGAGCTTCCGTTGAATCTGGTTTAAGTAATGTGTGATCTATGGCCTGGGCCAGTTTTAATGAGTCTTTCATGGACCCATTAAAGACTGATTCAATGAAAAACGCAAGAATGACTATCCAGCTTTTGTGCCCATTCCAGTGGCTTTTGTCGGATCTTTAGCTTCTGACTCTTTGCCCAAGAAACTTTTCGCATCCGCCGGAGAGACCTTTCCTTTTTTGACAAGATCTTCAATATATTTTTCAAATAAAACCATCCCGCTACTTGTGCTTGTTTGCATGATAGATGGGATTTGATGGATTTTTCCTTCACGAATAAGATTCGCAACGGCTTTTGTATTTTTTAAAATCTCGTAAGCCGCAACCCGGCCCTGGCCGTCAGCGCGTGAAAACAGTGTTTGGGCAACAACGCCACGCAAACTTTCTGCTAGCATTGTTCTGATTTGTGCCTGCTGACCAGCAGGGAAAACGTCAATGATACGATCGATTGTTTTTGCAGCACTATTCGTATGAAGAGTTCCAAACACAACGTGGCCTGTTTCTGCTGCAGTCAGTGCAAGAGAGATCGTTTCTAAGTCTCGAAGCTCTCCCACAAGCATGATATCTGGATCTTCACGCAAAGCGGCCTTCAGTGCATTTGCAAAAGACTTTGTATGGCTTCCAACTTCACGCTGATTGATCAATGACTTTGCATTTTGATGTACAAACTCAACCGGATCTTCAATTGTCAAAATATGACATTCTTTTGTCAGATTAATTTGATGTATCAGGGAGGCAAGAGTTGTGGATTTACCTGAACCTGTCGGACCGGTCACCAAGATCAAACCACGATCACAGTCGATCAAATCTAGAATTGATGGCGGCAAATTCAATTCTTGAGCAGACTTAATTTTTTCTGGGATAATCCTAAAAACTGCACCCAAGCCTTTTCGCTGCATGAAAATATTACAACGAAAGCGCCCAGTTCCAGTCAAAGTGTAGGCGCAATCAAGTTCCCACTTTTCGACGAATTGCTTTTTTTGTTTCTCGGATAAAATTTCAAACAAAAGCCCTTGAACATCTTGGCTTGTCAGCTCTTTGTAGTTTAATGGAACCATGTTTCCATGTAAACGCAAGTAAGGTGGTGCGCCGCTTGTTAAGTGCAAATCGGAAGCGCCTTGCTCCACCATAATTTTAAATAAAACATCAATTGCTGCCATGATTTACTCTTTTCATGATATCTATCGGCAGAAATCACTAATAATTAAGAAATTGCAGTTTGATTTCTGAACAAACTAGTCTTAGGTATATCCCATGTCTGCAGAAATTTTGATCAACGTTAAACCCCAAGAAACAAGAGTCGCCTATGTCACTGGCGGCGTCCTGACTGATTTCAAAATTGAAAGAAAGACTTCTCCGACCTTGGTCGGATCTGTTCACCGTGGGACAATTCTTCGCGTTTTGCCTGGAATGCAAGCTGCCTTTGTTGATATTGGGCTTGATCGAGCCGCTTTTTTATATGTGGGCGATATTCGTGATGACATGGATTCACAATCCTATCCATTTTCTGACATCGACAATGATGAGCCCCTTTTAGACCAGGAGGCCGATGAAAATGACAAGCCTATTTCGCACTCATCAAATAAAACACCAATTCAAGATTTAGTTAAAGAGGGGCAATCGCTTTTGGTTCAAGTTTCAAAAGATCCACTGGGAACCAAGGGCGCCAGGCTTACGACTCATATTTCATTGCCTGGTCGATTTGTCGTTTATTTGCCAACTGTGCGACATCTTGGGATATCACGACGGATTGAAAACGAACAAGAGCGTGAAAATCTTCGCAAGATGGTACAAAAAATTAATCCAAGCGGCGGAGTGATTGTTCGTACTGCTGCCGAAGGCGCAACAGAAGAAAGTTTAAAATACGACATCGAATATTTAGATCGACTCGGAAAAGAAATTTTTAAAAATTACGAAAAAAGAAAAACCCCTGGCATGATCCATTCTGAACTGGATGTAGAACTTCGCGCCCTTCGCGATTTGATGAGCGAGCAAGTCACGTCGGTTTGGGTGGACGATCTAGAAGTTCACAAAAAAGTTTCTAAATTTGTGACGCAATTGATGCCTAAATACAAACAGAACATTATCCATTATGAAGAGCAAAAACCTCTTTTTGATTTGTATGATATTGACATTGAAATTTCTCGATCGATGGATCGAAAAATCTGGCTGAAGTCTGGTGGCTATATTGTTATTGATGAGGCCGAGGCCCTTGTTGTTATTGACGTGAACACCGGACGCTTTGTTGGCAAAAAAGATCTCGAAGATACAATTTTAAAAACAAATCTTGAGGCCGTTCGCGAAATTGCCCATCAACTTCGCATTCGAAACTGCGGTGGGATAATCATTATCGACTTTATTGATATGGAAAAAGAATCCCATCGGGAAAAAGTACTCGATGCCCTCAAAGAAGAGGTCGAAAAAGACAGAGCACGTACAAACGTAATGTCGATGTCTTCCCTTGGGCTGGTCGAAATGACTCGTAAACGCATCCGCCCAAGTTTGATCAAAACTTTGTGCGAGCCCTGCAACTACTGTGAAGGCAAGGGATACATAAAAAAGAAATCCACAGTGGCCAATGAAATCTTCCGCGAACTAGAGCGGGATATGAAAAACACGGATAGCAAAAAAACAAATCTCGTCGTTCACTGTCACAATGCGGTCGTCGATTGGATTTATGAAGTCGAAGGCGAAACCTTAGAGCATATCGAGAAAAAGATAGGTCGCTCTGTGGCGTTTAAAATTGAGCCCAATTACCATCTTGAACAATATGAGATTTTCTTAGTCTAGCGGGCATAGTCTAGTGGACACTAGTTCACCTGCATAAACTTCAATGAATCATAAATATTGATGAAATAATCGCATTTTCCCAGACCGAAACCCTCTGTAGGTCGCGTTGTACACAGGTCGCTTTTCTAAGAAAATAAAGACATGAAATCACTTTATTTTACTTTCATAGCCCTTCTTGTCGGTTCCAATGGATGGTCGGCGATTCAAAAAGATTATTCCGAGCTGCTGAGAAGCAATTCATGTATACCCACAAAACAAAAATCATCTGGGTCTTCAGGTGCTTTGTCAGAGCTTCATTGCTCGACAGCTATCAATGCGAAGGCTATCTCTGGACCTAGGTCTCGAAATGCCACTAAGCCTTCACAAACTCGAACAGCCGTTTTGAAGGCTGAAAATCAAGCCCCCGCCGGAATTCAATAACCACCTGTAATTACTTAATTTTTAAGATATTTTTGGACATATTATTTGGCCCTTGATAGGGTTCCCTGGGGTATTTCTTATTTTCTGCTAGAGAAAAGCCTTCAAATTAATCAATTGTGATTGACAACCTCTACCGCGAAGTGGCAATTAGTTTATTCTTTCGCGACCCTCGGAGGTTATATGTACGCGGTAACTAGAACTGGTGGCAAACAATACACAGTAAAACCAGGTGATGTTTTGCACGTTGAAAAATTAGAACAAAAATTAGGATCTGAATTTACAATCAATGACGTTTTACTAGTTGGTGGCGATAAAGTTCATATCGGTCAACCTGTTGTTAAAGATGCATCAGTGACTGTTGTTGTAACAAAACAAGCAAGAACTCGTAAATTGATCGTTTTCAAAAAGAAAAGAAGACATTCATTCCGTAAGTTCAAAACTCATAAACAAGATTTTACAGAAATTTTTGTTAAATCAATCACTTTGGCTGGCAAAACTGAAAAAGCTGACTCTGAACCACAAGTTAAAGATATGGCTGCAGTTCGCACACAAAGAATTGAAGATAAAATGGCTGCACGTAAAGAGCGCGTTTCTAAAACAGGCGAGGCCCGTGAAGAAGCAGCACCTAAAGTAGCAAAAGCTGCTAAGAAAAAAGTAGCTAAAAAAGCTGGAGCAAAAAAACCTGCTAAAAAAACAGCTGCTAAAAAGAAAACTGCAAAGAAAACATCTAAGAAATAATTGAATTTTTGTTAGGATACTGGGGAGGATATAAGTATGGCATCGAAGAAGGCTGGCGGTAGTACCAAGAACGGTCGTGATTCACAGAGTAAAAGATTAGGCGTTAAACGTTTTGGTGGGGAAAAAGTTCTTCCTGGAACGATCATTCTTCGTCAACGTGGAACTCAATTCCACCTTGGCAGCAATGTGAAAATGGGTCGTGATCACACAATTTATTCAGTGATCGAAGGCCACGTTAAATTTGAAAGACAATCTAAAGTTAAGTTCAGAGTCAGCGTTTACCCGCAAGCTCAGG
>DGYJ01000017.1:4567-7258 GCA_002396665.1 Bdellovibrionaceae bacterium UBA5009 | reverse complement strand
ATTAAAATCTGAAATGGGGAGCCTTCAAAAAAGCTCCCCATTTTTTTATCAAGTCTGAAACAGGCTTGTGTCAGTTGGTTAAAATGAAGTTTGTAGATGAAGTTGTAATTCGAATTGCTTCTGGTCATGGGGGACCTGGGGCTGTCAGTTTCCGAAGGGAATCCTTTGCTCCTCGCGGTGGGCCTGATGGCGGCGATGGTGGCCGTGGTGGTGATGTGATTGTGAAGACCTCGCGCCAAATTAGCTCGCTTGTCGATTATAAGCCTCATCGTCGTTATGCGGCCCAAAGTGGAATTCCAGGGGCAGCTGCGAATTGTTCTGGCTCTGATGGTCAGGATCTTATTTTGATTGTTCCAGAAGGAACAGTGATTCGAACGACAGATGGCGAAGCCTTGGTCGATATGACGAATATTTCAGAATACATCCTTCTTAAGGGTGGTCGTGGTGGAAAAGGAAATCATTTTTTCAAAACCAGTGTGAATCAAGCACCTGAACATGCACAGCCTGGCGAGCCTGGCGAAGAAAAAGAAGTTGTTCTTGAACTTAAATTGATTGCTGATGTTGGCATCATTGGATTTCCAAATGCTGGTAAGTCGACATTAATTTCTAGGATTTCTGCAGCAAAACCAAAAATTGCGGATTATCCATTTACAACTCTGACTCCGCAACTTGGCGTCGTTAAGGCCGCCGAATTCACATCGTTTGTTGTTGCTGATATCCCCGGCCTTGTGAAAGGGGCCCACGAAGGTGTTGGGCTTGGCTTGCAATTCTTGAAGCATATCGAAAGAACTCGTTTATTCATACATTTGGTGGACGCCTCGGGATTGTCTGGCCGGGAGCCAATTCAAGATTACGAGGATATTAATCACGAATTAAAAATGTATGATGAATCCAATCATGACAAAGAGGGATTTTTTCCACTTTCAACCCGCCCACAGTTTGTAGTTTTGAATAAAATTGACACCTTGTCTGAAGATCAGGTTTTACGATTAAAAAAAGAATTTCAAAAAAGATACAACGTTGAAGTTTTTCCGATTTCAGGCGTGACTGGGAAAAATGTTAAAGAGTTGATCCAACAAGTGACGAAGTTGTTATTTAAAGATCAGGAGAATTTATGAGAGTTGGTGTTTTTGGCGGAAGTTTTAATCCTCCGCACATGGGGCATATTAACAGCTTACAAACTGTCATTAAAAAAGCGGGTCTTGACCAAATCCGACTTGTTCCTGCGATGCAAAATCCGCTTAAACTTCCAGTTGAAGGACCAACGACTGAACAACGCTTGGCCATGGTTCAGCATGCAATTGCTGGTTATGGACCACAATTTGTAGTCGACGATCAAGAAATTCTTCGCGGTGGCAAAAGCTACACCATTGAAACTTTAAAAAATCTAAGAAAAAAAATTCAAGCCGAAGATTTATTTTTAATCATTGGTGCAGACCATTTTGAACAACTGCACCTTTGGAAGGATTATAAAAAAATATTAAGCGAAGCTAACTTGGTCGTAACGACTCGTCCTGGTTATGATTTTCCGACTCAAAGGGAAGACCTTCCAGAATTTTTAAAAGAGCTTGTGGCAGAATATGATTTTAATTTTATCGAACTTACCACAGGAAGAAACATTCAATTTATTACATTAAAAGATGTTGAAGTTTCATCCAGCGACTTGCGACGAAAATTGCGTTTAGGGCAGCCGACTCAGGAAAAGCTTCCACTTTCAGTCGAAAAATACATACGTGATGAAAGACTTTATAGAAATGTTGGTGAAAGAATCAGTGATTACAAAAAATTCACTGAATTTTGTGGAAATTTTTTGTTCGGCAAAAAAGCTATTGCCGTAAAAGGTTTTGATTTACGCAAAATGACAGCGCCTTCTGAATATGCGGTTGTTGCCTCAGGAAGCAGCACAAGGCATACAGCCTCGTTGGCTGAAAATTTAATTTTGGCTGTTAAAGAAGAATTTGGTATTCACCCGCAAAGCCTGGAAGGTGTCGATGAAGGACGCTGGGTCGTTGTTGACTATGGCTCTTTGATCGTTCATTTGTTTTACGATTTTGTTCGCCAAGAGTATGCCCTGGAAAATTTATGGAAAGAGGCCGTTGATTTGGGCCTGAAAGACGTCATTTTGTGAAGTTGATCTTGCTGCAGATTCCTTCAGCAAAAGAGAAGTGGTCGGAAGCGGCCGCTGCTTTTTACACACAAAAAATCAATCAAACCATTGCATTTGAAATCCAAAGCCTGAAGCCTGCAAAAAATGCCAGGGAACAGGCCGATCAAAAAGTTAAATCCGAAAGCGAAGAAATTTTAAAAAAACTTTCATCCGATGATTTTGTCATTCTTTTTGATGAAAAAGGGAAAAACTTTGACTCGATCGGATTTTCTAAACTTGTTCAGCGCGCACTGAATTCTGGAAAAAAACGTTTAGTGTTTATTATTGGTGGGGCCTTTGGCGTTGATGAAAGCGTAAAAAAACGAGCCGACCAATCGGTCCAGCTTTCGAGCATGACCATGAATCATCTTGTTGCTGAAACCATGTCCTTAGAGCAAATTTACCGAGCCTTTGCGATCATTAATAACAAACCCTATCACAATATTTAATTTAAAATTTAAGAACACTTAATTTTTAAATTCCATTTTGGTCCTTGAATTGCATTTGAATTTTTAAATGCTTATTTTAAATCAAACAATTAAAAA
>DGYJ01000017.1:0-4387 GCA_002396665.1 Bdellovibrionaceae bacterium UBA5009 | reverse complement strand
TTCTGCGGATCTTTTGGCCACCTCAAAACCTCGCTTTGTCAGGTTTGCCTGCTAAAAATAAAAAACAAATTTATTCCAAAAACAAGAATGATTAGAACACCGAGTGGGTATAAAATACGAATTCGAAGTCTTCTGGACTGGAACCCCAATGAAAGCGATCTTCTTTCTTGTTTTATACGAAATCTAAAAGGCAAAGATAATAAAAAAGATTGGTCCTATTTCGCCAGACAATTTGTTAATCAACACAATCTTTTGGAATTAAAAAAGTCCTACGAATTGTTTCCGTGTTGGAGTCGTTTTTATAATATCAATTCTGCTGTAAAAATTCGTTGTCACGCAAGTTTGTTTGCCTCTGAACTGCACAAAAATATTCCAGGAAATGTCCATGACAGTTTGGTTAAAAAGGCCGATCAAGCCCCACAGACAAAGCGTTTAGGACGGCAGGCAAGGCTAAAACAGAGCAAAGACCATGAAATTTTTTCTATGTACTCTAACGCGAAAATTCAGTTTTTAGAGTCACAGGGCTGTCTTGTCTTCGTTGACGACATTGTGACCACAGGGTCGACTGCTGAAGTTGCATTTAAGGCACTTGGTTGCCCTAATCACTTCGAGGTTTGGTGTCTTGCCTATCGGACACACTTGCGGAGCAGACCAATTTTTGATACTTTGCAGACATTCGGAGACCTATGAAATCACAACACTTTTCTATTCTTTTAACGTCCTTTTTGGGCCTTGTTTTTTTAGCAACCAATGCTGCCGCAATAAAAAAACAACCACAACTTTTGAATGAAGTTATAAGCAAATACAGACAAGCTTCCATTGTGGAAATTGTTGTTGAAAAGACATTAAAATCTGAACTCCTTGATAAAAAAACTGAAAGCGAAGGAAAAATTTATCTTTCAAAAGAAAAATTTCGTTTTGATATTGATAAGCCAGAAAAGTCGCAAATTATTTTTGATGGTCATACAATCTGGAGCATCCAACATCCACCAGCAGAATTTCCTGGGCCAGTTCAGGTGGCAAAAGCCTTTTTAAGCAAAAACACTCAAAAACAAATTTTAATTTCTACACTTTTTGCTCCAGGTGGAATTCGTAAAAATTTTAAAATTGTGGATTTTAAGGAAGATTCTGAAGTTGAAAATTATTTCTTAGACCCAATCACGTCAGAACTTAGTTTAAAAAATTTGAATATGAAAATTAACAAAAAAAGAAAAGTTATCGACGAGTTGTCTTATAAAGACGACGTTGGAAACGAAACTATACTTAAGTTTAAAAATACAGAATTTCAAAGCAAACCCAAAAATAGCCTGTTTAATTATGCTCCACCCAAAGGATCTCCGGTGACGAATTTATGAAAAATACAAATGTGAACAATGATGCAAAAAAAAGTTCGTCAAAGCAAAAAGTCCATTTTGTGAGCTTGGGTTGTCCAAAAAATCTGGTCGACTCTGAAATTATGGCCGGAACCTTGATGAAAGAGGGCTACGACGTCGTCGCTGATGAAAATGATGCAGAAACGGTGATCGTAAACACCTGCGGCTTTATTGAAGACTCAAAAACAGAGTCCATTCAAAAAATTTTAGAAATGGCAGAATTGAAAAAAACGGGACAGCTTAAAAAGCTAGTGGTTGCAGGCTGTCTGACCCAAAGATATAAAAATGACCTTGTTGATGGTTTGCCAGAGGCTGATCTTTTTGTAGGTTCTGGTGAATTTCAAAATATTGCTAATATCTTAAAGAAAAACAACGCAGGCGACACACAAAAAACTTTTTTTAACTTACCGACTTATTTGCAAGAGGAATCTACACCGCGTGTAAACTCGCAGCCGGGCCACAGGGCCTATATTAAAATTTCTGAGGGCTGTATGAAGCGCTGTGCTTTTTGTGCGATCCCACTTATTCGTGGCAATTTGCAATCTAGAACAATCCCAAACATTGTTGCGGAAGCAAAAACATTGGCTGCACAAGGCGTAAAAGAATTGATCATCATCAGTCATGACTTTACAGATTATGGCTGGGATTTGCGAAGAAAAAATCCAGAAGCGAAAGAGTCTCCTGTTGAACTTTTAAGAGCATTAACAGAGGTGGATGGCATTCAATGGATTCGCGTACTATATTTGTACCCAGACGGAATCACTCCAGAAATGATCCAGCTGATTAAAAACAATAAAAAGCTTGTTAAATATTTTGATATGCCCTTGCAGCATATTAACGATGAAGTATTGAAAAAAATGAATCGTAAAATGACCAGAAATGAAATCGAGACGGTTTTGTTTAATATTCGAGAGCAAATTCCAGAAGCAGTGATCCGTACTCAATTTATCGTTGGCTTTCCCGGAGAAACCCAAGAGCAATTTGAAGAAGTTCTACAATTTTTAACTGAACAAAAATTTGATCGAGTCGGTTGCTTTCAGTATTCGCCTGAAGAAAGTACTCCGGGTGGAAAAATGGATCAGCAAATCGATGAAGAAACTAAAAAACAAAGATTTGAAGCAGTGATGGAAGTTCAGCAAAATATTTCCCGTGAAAAGCACAGAAAATTTATTGGTCAGACAATGGATGTTTTGGTTGAAGGATATAGCGAAGAAACTGAATTATTATTGCAAGGTCGAAATTCGCAGCAAGCACCAGATATTGATGGAGTTGTTTTGATCAATGACGGTCAAGCCCAGGTTGGCGAGATGGTGAAAGTAAAAATCACCGATAGTCTTGAGTACGACCTTATCGGCGAGATTGTTCAGTAATGATTTTTTGAAGATTGAAGGAAAGGACTTTTGTGCAAGGATCTGAATCTATAAATTTGTTGGTGGCTGAATTTAAAAGTTATGGTGGCGCATTTGAGTGTGCACAAAACCTTTCTAAAGTCGGTGCAAATTTATTAGAGATTGGCCCTGTCACGGAAAAAGGATACTTGCTTGCCGAGGTCCCGCCAGAATTCGACAATAAATCTTTTGAAGGACTTAAGGTTCCTGGTTTTGATCAATATACGATTTTAAAAAAAATGCCATCAGAGGTATTGAAAATTTATCTTAGTTTGGCCGGCAAACCAGTTCAGGATTACATTCTATTTTTAAAATTTCCAAATCTTAGCCAGGCCTTTAAAGCAGCATCAGAAATTTTTAGTAAGGGCCATGGGATTGTGGATTTTCGTTTTCTTAAAAATAGCCCAGGTGTTTGTCATCTGATAGTGACAAGCGCTTCGCAGACTTCTTTGCAAGAGGAAAAAAACAAGTACATTAGTGGTGTCATGTTTAAAGTCGAGGGCGATTTTATTAAAAATTATTTCAACCTGGCTGCGCCTAAATAGACAGGCACTTTTCAACTAATACTTCGTATTTTGGAATCCACTGCATTTGCTTTTCGACGCGTAAATTTTGTAAAACTTTACGGACTTGTACAGCATTTTTGCGATTCAAAGAACATGCTTTTTTGAAGCTACTTAAGGACTCTTCGTACTTTAAAATCTGAGCTGCTGTGCTGCCATGACCGACAAGACAGGCCTCGTTCATTGGTTCAAGTGTTAGGCAATTGGAAAAGTATTTATAAGAGTTCAGATAATCTTTTTTGTTTTCTAAAAATTGTGCATAGGTAATCTGTGCCAGAACTGATTTAGAAAATTTATTGGCAGCCAATTTAAAATTTGTTTCAGCTTCTTTGTCTTCTTTTTGATTTCGATGGATGATCCCAACATTGACATAATTATCAGCAAATTCCGAGTCTTTTTGCATAGCCTTTTTACAAATTTTTGCGGCCTGATCATAAAGCTCATCTTTTGTGTAGATATCACACAGCTGATTTAAGAAATGATTTCTTTCCCCCAAATGCACAATCATCTCATTATACAAAAGAGCAAGTTCGTAATAATTCTTTCTTTTTTCGTAGAGCTCGACAAGTCCATCATAGGCTGCGGAATACTTATGATTGATTTCAAGGGCTTTTTTAAAACTATCTAAGGCTTCTTTTTCTTTTTTTAATTTTAGCTGAATTCGACCAGCCAAAGTGTAGGCTGTTTCATCTTTTTCGTTTTTTGAAATCATCATTTGTGCAATTCGTAGGGCCTCATTGTACTCTTTAAGTTCGAATTGAGCCTGAGTCAAAATTGACAATCTTTGTTGATCTAGTTTGTCTAAATAAGGAATTAGTTTGGTTTTAACGTCAGAATATTTTTTTTGTTTAAAAAGCTCTTGGGCCTCTTTAAAGATTTTTTTCAAATCAGTCGTTGCATTTTGACCTTTAGGGGCTGTCGTTTGTACTGAAATCTCTTGCGGAGGAGGTTCCACCGGCGGCACTTGGGTCGCCGTGATGTCTGAATTTACTGACTTCGTTTGCGAAATTGACAAACTAGGGAGCAGGCTAAGGGCACAAAAGCTCAATATAGCGTATCGAAT
>DGYJ01000064.1 GCA_002396665.1 Bdellovibrionaceae bacterium UBA5009 | reverse complement strand
GTTCGCAGTCCTGGCCCCTGGGTCTAACACTTGAAAAGTTTCTACCCGTGTTTCATTTTTTAATTGAAAATACAAATGTTTGCGGCCTAGGTATCTACGAAGTATCCCCGCCCCTAGATACCAACATGAATACACAAAGACTTGCAGCATTGATCACCCATGATTTCATATTTCGTGATTTCAAATTTCGAACGAAGCAAACAAAGGCCAAAAAGCGATGAATGAAAATCTGACTGATTCATTTGATCGAGGTTTTGGAAGTGACAACCACGCCCCAGTTCACCCGAATATTTTGCAAGCATTACAAAATGTCACCATGGACCATGCCCCCAGTTACGGAACTGATGATCTTTCAGAACTGGCCATTAAAAAATTTAAACAGCACTTTGGCGAAGACACTGAAGTTTTTTTTGTCTTCAATGGAACAGCTGCAAATATTTTGGCCTTAAAGGTTTTGTGCAAAAGCTACAATAGTGTTTTTTGTACTGACATCGCCCATATCCATGTCGATGAGGCTGGTGGGCCCGAAGTGCACGGGGGCTACAAACTCATCCCCCTTCCGCACGAAAATGGAAAGCTCACCGTCGAAATTTTACAAAAAAATCTTATTCGCAAAGGCGATCAGCATTTCGCCCAAGCCAAGGTTGTTTCATTGACCCAGCCGACAGAAATAGGAACAGTCTATTCCATCGAAGAAATACAGTCCATCAGCCAATGGGCCCACGACAATGGACTTTATTTGCACATTGACGGCGCTAGACTTTCAAATGCCTGCGTGCAACTTAATTCTGATTTTAAAAAAATGATTCGCGAGACAAAAATTGACGCTGTTTCTTTTGGTGGAACAAAAAATGGTTTGCTTTTCGGAGAGGCCATTCTTGTCTTCAACAAAACCCTAGCCAATGATTTAAAATTCTATCGTAAACAATTAGGCCAACTTCCGTCAAAAAGCAGATATTTAGCTGCGCAGTTTGTCGCCTACTTCGAAAATGATTTGTGGAAAAAAATTGCTAGTCATTCCTTACAGATGGCCCAGTATCTTTACCAATCCATCAAACCATTTTCACAAATTCAAATTCGCGAGCCTGTACAATCCAACGCTGTCTTTGTGCAAATTCCAAAGGACTGGGTGAAACCCCTTCGCAATGAAAAGTTTTTTTACGTCTGGGACGAGCACACCACGGAATGCCGATGGATGACTTCCTGGGACACACAGAAAAAAGATATTGATCAATTTGTTTTAACAATAAAGGAGCTCATAAAATGAAATACCCTGCCGTCCACTACCACGATTATCTTAAATTGGACTCCTTACTTTCTTCCCAGGCCCGTCGCAGTGAAGAATTCAAACAGCCAGCCCACGATGAATGGTTATTTATTACTGTCCACCAAGCTTACGAACTTTGGTTCAAACAAATTTTATTAGAATTTGATAGCATCAATGATTTATTGCAAAAAAAGCCAATTCCCGAGGCCGATCTGGGATTAATGAACAGACGTCTATCCCGCGTGGTTCATATTTTGCGATTTATTCTAGGACAAATTGACATTATGGAAACCATGACCCCATTGGATTTTTTAGAGTTCAGGGATTTTTTGTATCCAGCCTCGGGCTTTCAAAGCTTTCAGTTTCGCTGTATTGAAACTTGGCTGGGACTTCGCCGCGAAGATCGTTTGCAACTTTTGCAAACTCCATTCGAAAATCATTTAAAGCCAGATCAAAAAGAAAAAATTTTAAAACTGCTCAATGGCCCAAGCCTTTTTGAAATGATCGAATCCTGGTTGGAACGCACACCGTTTATTGAAGATAAGGATTTTAATTTTTGGAAGGTGTACGAAGAGGCCGTTAAGAAAATGCTCGAGGCCGATCGAAATATCATTCAAACAAACCCCCGATTGAATGACGAAGACAAAAAGAAGTCACTGCAAATGATGGATCTGCTGGCGCAAAGTTTTCAAGCGCTGCTCGATCCAAGCAAATATGATGAACTTCAAAAACAAGGGCACTTTCGTTTATCGCTTAAGGCCCTGCGTGCCGCCCTGATGATTCAACTTTACCGTGATGAACCTATTCTTCAAGCCCCGCATCAGCTCATTACTCATCTACTAGACATTGATGAAATTCTGACCCAATGGCGCTATCGTCATTCACTGATGGCCCATCGAATGCTAGGACAAAGAATTGGCACAGGGGGAAGCAGTGGCAGTCAATATCTTAAGCAAGCCACGGATAAACACAAAATCTTCACAGATTTTTTTAATTTAAGTAGTTTTTTAATCCCCAGATCTCAGATCCCCCCTTTGCCAGAACCTGTGAAACGTAAAATGAATTTTAGTTTTTCAATTTAAATAATGTTAGTCACAACAAACATAGTTACAAAGACGATGAGGAATTGCAGTGCGTAGATAAGTTCGTCCCTTGATATTTTCAGCTTCATCAATCCTCCGATTAAATTGAATCACTTCATAAATATATTCGGTTCAAAGAAATTGGACTTTAGTTAAATTAAATTATTCCTCGCGTGTGAGGATGTGTCATTGAGGACTTAGATTGTCTCGCCGCTTAAGAATATAAAATTGCGACATTCAAATTGATACGACATCGGAAAAAAGTGGCCCACAATCAAAATGGGCCACTTCGTTCAAGGATTATTTAGATAATATATCTGCTAGCACAGCTTCTGCATGGCCTGCTGGGCTGACTTTACGGTACTCAAGTATAATTTTTTGATTCTCGTCGATGACAAAGGTGCTTCTTTCAATACCCATGTACTTTTTGCCATACATGTTCTTTTCCTTAATCACATCGAATCCGATGCAAAGCTCTTCATTCACATCCGAGAGTAATTCGAATCCAAAATTATATTTGCATTTAAAATCATTGTGGGACTCGACACTGTCTTTAGAGACTCCAAATACTTCGATATTGTTTTTTCTATATTCAGAAATCATTCCGCTAAACTCTTGTCCCTCTAAAGTGCAACCTGGAGTACTATCTTTAGGGTAAAAATAAAGAACATATTTTTTACCCATTAAATCTGCCGAACTGACAACCTGGCCTTGACTGTTTTTAAGCTGCCATTCTGGCGCTGTGAGCCCAATCAGACTGGATGAAGGCGTGGCATTTTTGCTCTTATTCGCGCTTACTTTTGTTCTTTTTTTCGCAACCTTCTTTGCACCGCTCTTAGTACTTTTCTTTGTGCTCTTCTTTACATTCTTTGTACTCTTTGTACTCTTTGTAGTCTTTTTCGCGCTAACTTTTGTACTTTTCTTTGCAACTTTCTTTACACTGCTTTTCTTAACTTTTCGTGCTTTTGCTTTTTTTGCCACATTGGACTCCTTTGTTTTTTAAATTTAAATGAACGGCTGTTTATCGACTATTCGCTGGTAATGTATTTGCTGGCAGTGGTTCGGACTCAATATACTCTGGTTCTGGGTAACTTTGTCCTTTTGATTTTTCTTGTTCATCAAGATTTTTTAAAATCTGATCCGGCAAGGCCACCGACCCCTTCGAGGATGGATCCATAACTTGTCCTACCCCTGACTGTCCAGATTGTTCTTGTTGGGAATTCTGTACATCTTGCCCAGATTTCTTTTCATTTTCAGCATGAGCTTTCAACTTCTTCTGTGTC
>DGYJ01000027.1:48435-52998 GCA_002396665.1 Bdellovibrionaceae bacterium UBA5009 | reverse complement strand
TGTTGGGTTTTAATTCCTACGCCCATTGGCACTTGGCAGACACAATGGCCAAAGATCCAAAAGTGGCCATGGATTTGATGATGAAGGTTTGGAAGCCAGCTGTTTTAAGAGTCAAAAAAGAAGTGGCAGATATGCAGGCCCTTGTCGATTCCGAAAAGGGTGGGTTTAAAATTCAGCCCTGGGATTACCGTTACTATGCAGAGAAAGTGCGAAAAGCCAAATACGATTTAGATTTTGATCTGGTGAAACCCTATTTAAGTTTAGAAAATATTCGCCAAGGAATGTTTTGGGCTGCGGGAAAAGTTTTTGGATTTCAGTTTGTGCAAATTCATGATGTTCCAGTTTATCACAAAGACGTCACAGTTTATAAAGTTCTCAATGCACAAAACCAACTTGTAGGACTGTGGTATTTTGATCCCTATGCTAGACCTGGAAAAAACTCTGGCGCCTGGATGAACAATTACCGCGAACAATATAAAACCAACGGCCAAGCCGTGACCCCAATAGTTTCTAACAATTCAAACTTTATTCCCGGAAACCCTGGCGAGCCCGTGGCCATTTCTTGGGATGATGCCGTCACCATGTTTCATGAATTCGGCCATGCCTTGCATGGTTTAAATTCTAATGTGACCTACAAAAGTTTATCGGGCACAAATACAACCAGGGATTTTGTCGAATTTCCATCTCAGTTGAATGAAAACTATCTTAGCACTCCAGAAGTTTTAAAATTTTTGGTGAACAAAGATGGTAAAGTCATTCCAAAATCATTGTTACAGAAAATTGAAAAAGCAAAAACCTTCAATGCTGGTTTCGAGATGGTCGAATTTTTGGCCTCTGGTATTGTGGATATGAAATTACATCTTGAAGGCGACAAAGAAATCGACCCAAAAGTGTTTGAGGCAGAAACTCTCAAAGAATTAAAAATGCCAAGCGAGATCGTGATGCGACATCGCATCCCACACTTTGGACATATCTTCGCTGGCGAAGGTTATTCCGCCGGATACTATGGATATCTTTGGTCTCAAGTTTTAGATCACGATGCCTTTGAGGCCTTCATCGAACAGGGCGGGCCTTATAATCCAAAAACAGCAAAAAAATATCATGATTATATTGTTTCAGTTGGAAATACCTCTGACCCTGCGGAAAATTATCGTAAATTTCGTGGCCGTGATCCAAAAGTTGATGCCCTCTTAAGGGCGCGCGGGTTTTTACCTAAAAAATAGGATGAATTTGTAGACGTCTAATAAATTTTTTTTGGATATGATTTTATTTAAAGCGGGGATTTCAGTGATAAGAAAAATTATTTTTTTAGTTTCGATTTTGTTTTTATGTTCGTGTCAATCGCAGCCCAAGGCTGAGACCCTACGAACATCCCCTGATTGTCGTGCCCAAAGCAATAATGTTTTGATTGTTGGTCACCGAGGGGCCCCTGGATATGTTCCAGAGCACACTCTGAGATCCTACGAACTGGCCGTGGATCTTGGGGCTGATTTTATCGAGCCCGACCTTGTGATAACAAAGGATCGTGTCCTGGTGGCCCGGCACGAAAATGAAATCTCTGAAACCACAGATGTCGCCGAAAAATTTCCAGATCGAAAAACGACAAAGATTGTAGACGGTGAAAAAAAAGAAGGCTGGTTTGTTGAAGACTTCACATTGAACGAAATTAAAAAATTAAAAGCTAAAGAGCGCTTGAAATCACGATCGCAAGCTGAAAACGGACTGCATCAAATACCAACTTTCGAGGAAGTTGTTCAGTTCTTGCTTCAAAAGCAGAAAAAAACCAATCGCGCGATTGGAATTGTGCCTGAAATAAAACATTCAACCTATTTTACTCATCTTCATTTTGATCTTGAAAAAGAATTGGTACGAATTCTTAAAAAGTATCACCTTAATTCGAAAGACTCGAAGGTGATGATTCAATCCTTTGAAATTTCAAATCTTAAAAGATTACAAAAAATGACCCCGGTGGCCTTAGTGCAATTGATCGGTGCGCCACAGGAAAAACCTGCAGATCAAAGCAATAAGAATTCTATTTCCTATGCTGAAATGGTGACCGATGTTGGACTTCAAGAAATTAAAAAGTATGCGAATTGGATTTCACCTGCCAAAGCTTACATTGTGCAAATTGATAAAAATCAAAAGATGATTGAATCTGATTTTGTCATCCGTTCCCATCGTGCAGGTCTTTTGGTGGTTCCTTATACTTTTCGAAGCGATAAAGAATTTTTACCCAGCATTTATAAGTCTGAAAATAAAAAAGAATATCTTCAGTTTTATAAATTAAATATCGATGCTGTATTTAGTGATTTTTCTGATCATGCATTTGCGGCGCGAAAAGAATTTGAGGCCTGGCCTCTTTGTTCTTCAATGGCGCAGTAAAGTCCCTGGCAGTAGCCTATTTTACTCTAAAGATTAAATGATATCCAAAACGAGTTCGGATGGGTTGTTTTGTGACTTCACCGGGCTTTAGGGATTCCACGGCCTCTTCGAAATCAGGATCTGCTAGGCCAAATTGGATTGTTCCAAGGTCTCCGCCCTGTGATGCCGATGGACAGATGGAGTGTTTTTGAGCAAGCTCTTCAAATGCAATAGGATTGCTTAGACGCTTAAGAAGATCTTCGGCCTCGTAGCGATGCTGTACTAATATATGTTTCACTTGATATGTTTTATTTTTCATTTGTATGATGATTTCAGTATTTAGATTTGATCGTGGGGTCAAGTTTTAGTTCGTGTGAGTTCATTTGTTCAAGGAGGATATATGAACACCAGTCAGTTTTTTCTAGTGGTATCAATTTTTATCAGTAGCCAGTTTGCAGCCCTTGCTTTGGCATTACCACTTCCTGCACAGTTGATGACGCCTTCTGAAGCCTTAAAATTAGCCAATTCTGAACCTTTGAAATACATTGGAAAGTACATCCCTTCAGATAGCGTTTCTGGGAAAATTCCATCTTGTGTTTTTAGAAACTCTAAAATTACTTTGATTTATCATTACTGCACTAAATCAGAAGCTCCGGCGCTCAGTTTGACGATTCACAATCGCGATAATTCAAAAGGCCATGTGAAATTTTATGCTGAAGGTGATGGTCGTCCCGTCAGTCAAATTCATCGTAACGAGTACGAGCAGTATTTTTGGAAAGTTTATGCAAATCCAAATTCACCAGGCTATTCCCACGATTTCAGTGCTGAAAAGTATTCTAGCTATTACACTTCTATGCTAGCTGCGCGTATGTTTGGTTGCTATGTTACTGAATATGTTGGACAGCCTGGGGTGGCTGTCAGCTGCACGGCGAACTACAAAGACCAGCAAAAAAAATGGGAACCCCAATCATTGGTTTTTTGGAAACAACCACCGAAAAGCTGGTATAAACTTCAGCTTCAATTGCGAGCGCAGATTAAAAATATCTTCTAGGAGCATTGCTTGCAGCACTATTGTCGATTTCTTCAAGAGGAATTTGATATTCGTAAGAGTCGTAATGGTTCTTATTCAATGAATGCATTTGCAAGAGACCTTGGCTTAAGTGCATCGAGTTTATCACGTTTACTGCGTGGACGTGTTGGATTGTCCTATGAAACTGCAAACATGTTAGCTACAAAACTGCATTTTAGTTTTAATAAAAAGGAGATTTTTCTGGCGATGGTGGAATCTAGTCACTCAAGAAGCCTCCATCAAAGAAAGAAGGCACTGCAGAAGCTTAAAAGGCTAAAGTCTCAAGATCAGTTTAATATGTTAGATGAGGTTTCTTTTTCTGTGATTAAAGATTGGTATTGCTGGGCGATTTATTTTATGGTCAACACTGTTGGTTTTAAACAAGAACCAGCTTGGATCGCAGAGCGAATTGGAATTTTGAAATCGGATGCAGAAAATGCAATTCAAAGACTTTTTAAGGTGGGAATGTTAGTTGAAAAAAATGGACTATGGATTCAAAAATTGAACTTTCCAGAAGTTCAATCAAATGTTCCATCTCTTGTAATACGTGAACACCATAGGCAAATTATTCGAAGAGCTGAGAGGTCATTGGAGCATGTTGATTTGAAAAAAAGAAACCATGTGTCCTTTATGCTTCCAATAGATGATTCACAATATGAGGAGTTTAGCAAAATGTTTGATGCGGCAATGACAAATATTTTTACTACTCTTCAAAAGAAGAGCAAAATAAAAACTAAAGTCTACGCCCTTTCAGCGCAGCTATTCCCCATAGAGCAGAAATTATGAAGCCTCTGATCTTTCTTTTTATATCGCAGTTTTTTTTGTCAACCTTTTCATTGGCGCAAGGGCTTAAGGTTGGTAACGGCGGGATTGGACTTCGTTGCAGCTTTAATTACATCACAAGTACTATTTCAACCGAAACTGTAATTTTATATGATCTTGCAGAGGTTGAAATTTTAGGCGCCAGAATCGATCTTTACAGAAAGCCATATTCTATTGCAAATACCTTTGACCAGTTAGGATATGAAAAGTCTAAAAATTTCAATATATATTTAGAGAGAATCAGTCAGCTTACTAATGATCAATTTTTGTTTGAAATTGTTTATAATTTTTTTTCTGCTTCGACCAGAAAC
>DGYJ01000027.1:47423-48253 GCA_002396665.1 Bdellovibrionaceae bacterium UBA5009 | reverse complement strand
CAAAATGACATTAAAATTATAAAAAATTTTAAATCAGAATTCGATTTTGAAACCTTATCTGACATCAAAGATCAAATAATTAGATATTCAAGGTTTTATGGAATTGAGTGCGCAGAAGAGCCAGTTCAACTTGCAATTCGATACAGTGGTGCTGCTTCAAAAGATCAATATTACTTTTCAAGATTAATTTATGATATGAACTCTTGGGATTTATCTGCGCTATATCTACATGAAGCACTTCATAAATATTTTTCTAGTTCGTCTACAGCATCATGTGCAAAGTGTGTACGACAACTGGTAGGCTACTTATCTGCAGATAAAAAATTCAGAGTAATCAATAAAACAATTATGCTAAAAATTTTGGCAGATCGAATGCCCTACTCGTTTCTTTCTACACATTAATTGCAATCTGTCCATGACCAGGCGTTTTTATCGACCCCGGGGGTTACTTTTTTGTAGTAAAATCTTATTGTATAGGTGACTCCTGCAGTTGCGCTGAAACTTATCGTACTTGTCATATTGTTATATCCACTGCCACCATTGTTAACACAATTTGCTGTGAAGCCAGGCCACGCAGGTTTTGGATATGCATCACTAGCGACAATGCTTGCCCCATCTAGAACAACAACTCCGACTGATGTGCAGACGCCCAAATCAAGTCTGAGATGATTTGATATAACATTTAAATTATGTGTGCCTGTTGTTCCTGCCGTAAAACTTCCATCGATATAGCCATTAAACGGCATTGCTGGTGTTCCCCAGCCCCCTGGTTTAGACATTGGGTTTGGTACAATACTAGAGCAGGCAATAGTGGTGTCGCCACAGCTTGG
>DGYJ01000027.1:42289-47364 GCA_002396665.1 Bdellovibrionaceae bacterium UBA5009 | reverse complement strand
GGTGTCGCCACAGCTTGGGGCAGGCGCTGCCTCGGGAATTGTTGTAGAAGCCCAATTTCCAGCAGCATCACAACGAAAGGTCGCGCTACCAGTTGCTGGCCCAACTAAGTCAGTAATGTTAACCGTATTACTTGCTGGAGTTGCTGGTAAGTTTTCACTGCAAGTGTTTACACCAATTGTCCAACTCGCTAGTGTTGCTGGACAGTTCGCAGTCGAACAACTTGGGGCAGGTGCAGCCTCTGGGCTTGTTGTAGAAACCCAAGCCCCTACTGCATTACAACGAAAAGTTGCGCTGCCAGTGGTGGGACCTGCGGAGTCCGAGACGCCTAAGGTGGAATTCGCAGCAATAGATGTCAGGCTTGCATTACAAGTGTTTCCTGAAATCGTCCAACTTGCCAATGTGGCAGGACATGGAGTTGCGCAACTTGCAGATGCCGTCAGTGTTTGAAGTTCAGAAAAATGTATGGCCTTAACTGGGGTAATCCCTGGTATGATAACTGGATCGGTGTACGTTGGAGCCGCAAAGCCCTGACTGGTATGAAGAAAGCTGATAGCATTTCGCAGCTCAATTAAGTGATTGGCTTTGATGGGTGTGCTGGAGCTTGCTGGATGATCGGAAAACAAATAGGTCGCAACTGAGCAAGTGGAAAGTTTTGTGTTGATGCTATTGCGCAAGTTATTGATACCAGCGGCTTGAATAGTAGTTCCAGCTGAAAACTGAGCCTCTACATGAAAGCTAAGTCCTAAAATTATAGCAAAAAATAAACTTACTGGTACGTGATGGCTGAGCATGTGACTGTTCCCGTAGTGGTATCAAAACCTGTGACCATTTGTCCTACCGGACAGCTTGTAATCGGGGCAGAACAAATAATGTTTCCAGTTATTGTATCGTAACCTTTGCTGATCTGTCCTGCAGGGCAAGCTCCAAGCGGTTTGCAAACTTTAGCACCCATGGCATCGTATCCAGCCAAGTACTCATTCGAGCCGCAAAGCCCAACAAGTGGAACAATTGTCGTGCTGGAGTCTGAAGAGCATCCATCAAATTGAACATTGCCCGGGCTGCCGGGTACTGTTTGAAGAACGACTGGAATTCTTAACAAAAGTTGTTTAGGGCCTGCCACCTCTTTTAAGCTTTCCATTTCTATAGATAGTTTTCCGATGTAGTTGCCACCGCTTAAATGGACTTCCTCTAGGCGAATTGAATTCGACTTTAAGGAATCTATGCCTGTCGAACTAATGAATTGGCCCCCAGTGTCTGGTGTGCAGCCCGCAGAGTAGCGCTGTAGAATATTTGCAGAATAGGGTAATCCTCCAGATTGTAATGTAATTCCAGGGGCAGAAGTGCTTGCTGGAAATTCATCCAGACCAGGAAACGCACATTTGCAATGACTTGAAGAGCTTAAGAATTGACCAAGCAAAGCTAGTCGTAGCTGAGTCCGTTTAGACTGAAGATCCGAAAAGTTATTTGACTTCATTTGCCAGACAAAAAAATTGGCAGATCCTAAGGCCATGATACTCATGATCGCCATTACAACTAATATCTCAACTAATGAAAAACCTTTTGGTTTAGAATTGCACATGATGCCATTATGGAAAGTAGGATTTGCTTCGGCAAATTCATGAATGACGAAAGTCTAGAGATCCCTTGTAAAACTATTGCTTGTCGTTGCTTGAACAATTTTTTTCCCCTGTCTAAGGCTTAGACAGGCAAAGAATATTCCTCGGATTAAAAACCACCTATATTTCATTTAAAGCCTGAATTCAGTCAGGCCATCGGGCCCAGCATTCGCATCAGTTAACACTACCAAACGCTAACGATGGGATGTTCATGTTGAATCTTAAGTTGAAACCGGCATTTTTGGCCACGGTATTTTTGCTACAATCTTTTTCATCTTTTGCTACAGAGCAGGCCTGCCTAAGGGCTTTTGATCATCGCCCATTGTTGAAGGCAAATCTATCAGCGTCCCAAGTGGCTTCACTAGAGAATCAATTTAAACAAGTCGAAAGAAAACAAAAGCCCGTCGCAAAGGATGATGTTTTAAGTTTACCACCGACGGTTCCCAGGGTGTTGTTTGACCCAGCTCTTCCAGGGGCAAGGACTTTTAAACAAATTAAAGAGCTTAAAATTTTTGAATTCAATGTCCTCAATCTGTATATTCGAAGTCGTGAATTTTTGAATCAGAACGAAAACCCTGACAAACCCCAGTCCCAACTTACTGGTGTGGCAAGAATCATGACCAAGGCTGATCCAGATGTGATGGTTTTGGCAGAGGTCGACAACCTTTCTTCTTTAGAAAAATTTAATCAAAGTTTTTTAAGTGGCAAATACAGATCTTTACTTCTTGAAGGTAACGATCAGCGTGGCATCGACATCGGATTTTTAATTAAAAAAGATGTCCCATTTGATATCGAAATGCGCAGCTTTAGTTATTTAAAAGAAGATGATGGAAGTCAAAATCCCATTTTTAGTCGTGATCTTCCAGTCCTGCTATTTCGTGCATCTGGCGATCGCAAAGGGCAGCCCTTCTTGGCTGTATTAGGAACGCATTACAAATCAATGCGAGGCTCTAATAGTGATCCAATGGGTGCTGAAAAGCGCGAAAGACAAGCGGCTAAAACTGCCGAAATTATTTCTGATTTAGAAAAAGAATTCGGAAAAGAATTGCCAATCGTATTGACGGGTGATTTTAACAATGATGTTCATGAAGGGACAGAATTTAAACCCTTGTACCAAACAGGGATGAGCGATTCATTAACTTTGACTGGGCAAAAACCGCAACCCACTCATGCCTATTTTCAACCCGATGGAACACCTGATCCAAAGCAAATTGATTCGATCATGTTGAATGGTGCTTTTCAAAAAACTCAGTCCTTGGAAGCCGCAGAGGTTTTGACCCATCTCGACGAGCAGGGAAATCCCCTGCCATTTCCAAAAACTTTTGAAGAGAGAGAGACTCGTCCCTCGGACCATGTGCCAACCATGATCCGAGTCGATTTTCAAAAACTTATTCCTGAAGAACTAAGACGAAGATAAAAATTATTTCGTCATCCGATCAAACAATGCATTGGCAGAGTCCCAACGATCTTTTGCACGACCAGCAAATAGTCCCGATGGTCTTGCGCCAAGGATTGTTCTTAAAGTAGGAACTGCTGCTTTAATATTTCCTTTGTAGCCACCAGAATTTGGATTTTCATAAATCCCAACCATTTGCTCAAGCAAAGTATTTGATGGTTGATTATCTGTGTAGCGGTTCGTGGGCCACAATCCGCTATTCATTTTGCTCCATTCGCTGGCCAAATTATTTTTAATATAATTTGTTGCAGTGGTTTTGATATTGGCTTGAGTCGATGTGGCCATATTATAAATTGTCGCTGCCCAGTCGACTTTGAACTGATGACTTGACGGACTGCCAACTAAAACCGTAATTTTAGTTTGCGCATTAGGGGCCGCACTAAATCCTACAAATCCGATTCCGTTAAGACCAATTGGTGATTTTAGTGTCTCTGACTTTTTCAAAGTCACTTGCTTTTGTTGGCCAAGAACGATGTTGTCAGCAGTTCTGACATTCATCACGCCATCTTTTAATCCCACATTCACGGCTCGTTTAAGTACGATGTTGATCGGACTGCCTGCGCCGAAGGCTTGTCTTGAGTTATTTGTTTTAAAATCAATTTCGATGCCTTCGACGACTGGATTTGATTCATAATTTTGAAATGTAGTTTTGAATCCATTCTGATAGGCAGAATCAAATGTTTGAGCATGCCCTTGAACGCTGGCATTTGAATAATTAGAATTGTAGCTTGCATAGTATCCAACATCTCTTGCGTAGTCTTTTGCGACACGAATTCCATGTTGTTGTCCAAAGCTAAATGCTACGGGCTCAGATTTAGTGACTTCATTTCTCCATTTCGATCCAATAACATTGTCATATTCATTTTTAAATGCCGAGCGAAATGCAGATGTTGCAGTGTAGCTGTTTCCTGTTTGTGAAGAGTCTGCTAATTTTTCGTAATAGTCATATTGATTACTGCATCGTGAAAACTTTTGTTCTTTCCAAAGTTGAAAAGCCCAGTCATCGCGATACCAAGAGTTCACAAGGTCAAACTGGTAGGATGTGTTCCATCCATAAAGTTTGCTTGCAGACCAATAGTCACCATATCTATTTCCATAGGACCAGCCATCATAGCTAAAGCTTTGTTGCCCTAACCAAGAAGCAATGTCTGAATCCAAACCTGCAAGTCTTTGCTCTATGTTTCGTGCTTGCTGGCCCGAAGTTAAACCAGCAAAGCTTGGATTTGGAATATTCACGGATCGATCTGGAGGATTTCCTGTATCTACAACAGCCGTGAAGCGTGACCTTGCATCCACACGGCCTTGATCATTTCCATCTTCAACACCTTCAGAGCGACCTTGTGCTAAACCGTTGTTTGCGCCGTCGATGGAACCCTGTTGTGCTCCAGCAATATAGTCCGATGTGTTTTGTAATGAACCAAGATTCACAAGATTGTAAATGCTGATGCCATTGCGAAGACCCATATAGTAGTTATATCTGTATCTTTCAACGCGGCCGTAGGAAGCCACCACAGCATTGGCCATACAGCGAGCATTGTTTTCTGCTGTGATGCGAACTTTTGCGATATCGGCATCTGGAACTTGTGGTGCAGGAGTTGGAGACGGATATCCACCGCTATTTCCACCGCCTGTGTGTGAGCCGCCATTGCCACCTGGAACTGTATCTGAAAAAGCTCCAGTGCCATTGACACGAACGACAACATTATCTCCAGGTCTTAAAATTCCATTTCTAAAAGTGCGCTTAAAGCATCCGTCAGATTTAATTTGACCACCGAGATCATTTCTTACATTTCCGTTGATCGAGATAACGTAGCTTTGATTTGCGTATTGCATTTTGCAATCGCTACCTGTGGCTTCCATCTCATAATCGCCAGGACTTATTTGTGAAATATCAGCTGGCCAGCGAATCATTTCAGGTTCTGGAGTATAAAGTGCGGCAGAACTTTCTGGCGCCTCTGAAGATGGCATCTGCTTCATTGGTGTCGAACACCCTAAGCTGATA
>DGYJ01000027.1:37093-42116 GCA_002396665.1 Bdellovibrionaceae bacterium UBA5009 | reverse complement strand
ACTAAGCTGATAATTAATGTTGAACACAAGAGGAGTTTTCTCATTTCATGATCCCTTTCCTTGAGATATTTAAAAAAATGCATACATAGACTTCAATAGGATGTCAGAGAGATTTGTTTTTTAGCAGTCCAGATCAAAGAAATTTTTATTTTATTTGTCGTGGCAAGTGTTTAATTTTGTTAACTTATCGTAAAAAAATTACAAACCCACCTTGTTGTGTGTTCAGTTCCGTTTATTAATTCTTGTCTCGGCAAATGAAAGGATTATAAGTAGTTGTGAATTTTAACCATTGGGGGAAACCATGAAAAAACTTATTTTAGTTCTATTGTTACCTGCGACTCTTTTTTTACAATCTTGTGAAGAGTCCGATGTGGCTTTGAGCGTTGGATTTGTTTCTGGCGTCATTGTGGGTTCATCAGGTTCACATGGCTACAGAACATGTCACGGTGGCTATTACACAACTTGTTCATACTATATTAACCGTTGGGGCGAGCGTGTTCGCGATTGCCGCCAAACCTATGACTACTGCTATTCTCGCTGGAGCACAGAAGTGGAAGCTTCTCAATCTGCTCCGTCAGCCCTTGCTCAAGTTCTTGATCCAAGCTTCACAGAAGGCGCAGTGACATCGGATGTAGCCCATGTTGCGACAAAATATGATATGGGTTTTGATGGAGCTCAAAAAATTGTTTCTGCGTTAAATGCAGGTCAAAACGGTGATTTGAAAGCGATCCAAAATCTTGGTTTCAGTAAAAAAGATTTGGCACGTTTAAGCCAAGGTGAAGCTGTTTCTGACAAAACGATTCAACGTTTAAGTGAAAATTTGAACTTAGATCTAGAGCAAACAAAAGCATTTGTAGTTCGTGTTCAAAATGAAGTTCAGCAAGCAAAATAAAATCTAAGAAGATGACTACTCTTCGTCCTCGTAGTCATCTTCGTCTTCATCATCCTCGTCATCTTCATCGTCTTCGTCCTCATCTTCATCATCACTGACATCGTCTTCAGCTTCGATGCGGACCAACCAACCTTCTTCGTAGGGATCCTCTTGGATCAATGATGGATCTTCGATCACTTGGGTATTAATTTCTAAAATTGTACCGCTGACTGGGGCATAAATATCTAAGGGGCCATCGTCAGTTTCAATTGTTCCAATAACGGCTTCGGCGTCAACCTTTTCGCCCTCAGTTGGAAGTTCAACGGAAGAAATTTCTTCAAAATCCTGAAGGCCTTCTTCGTTTAAACCAATGGTTACAATTCCGTCTGCTTCTTGCAGCCACATATAGCCCATAAAATTTTTTACATCATCGCTCATAACTGTCCCCAAGTGCTTTCAATGGTTTATAAAATTAATGACTAGGAATCGGTATTTAGCAATTAAAATCAAGCGAAAAATGTTTAATTCTTTTTTTTTCTACAGTCTTGATTACCCCCTTTTGTTTTGATAGATACGGCGCTTGTCGAAAAAAAAGTATCAGGGTCAAAGGAGGGGTTTGATGACTCAGAAATTTTTTGTCTACGGATCGTATTGTTCGGGGTTTTGCCAGTTCAAAAAAATTTCAGTTTACGCGAAAAATTATCAGCCAGCACAAATTTTGGGCACTGCGTATTTAGACCAGTTTGGTTATCCATTGGTTTTTAGCGATGGCGCCGATCAAATCCAGGGTGAACTTGCAGAGCTCGAGTTGGATCAGACTCAATTGGCATTCTTGGATGAAATGATGGGGTTTAATCCCCTTGATTTGCAACAAAGCTTGTATCTTCGCACCGAGGTCCAGGTCACAACCGCAGAGTCGAATGGCGAGAAAGCCTGGGCCTATTTTGCCAATCCTGGGCAATGGAATGTGGCGGGGGCTCAAAAAATAGAAAATGGAGATTGGAAGAAGACATTGATGAACAGTCCAGCGCTTCCAGAAGTGCTTTCTGAAAAACAAAAAAGTTACATTTTAAAGCTTGGGGCTTCGGCCAGCCGCGATGTTGTTCGAATAGACCTGAATCTTTACAGGGAGTTAATGAGCCTGGAATTAATTATTGATAAGGGGCGTCGCTTGGCCCTGACTAAAAAAGGACAAGAAGTTTATCGCTACATCCGCGCCTGATTTTTATTTTAATGTGGTTTTGATCGAGCCCGAAATTCCCCAAAACACGGGGAATATCGGGAGGACCTGTGTGGCCGCCAAATGCCGACTTCACTTGGTTGGCAAGTTGGGTTTTGAAATCAATGATAAGAATTTAAAGCGTGCTGGACTAGACTACTGGACCCATTTGGAGTGGTTCCAGCACGAACAGTTCGAGGATTGGTGGAAGCTTGTTCCAGATCCATCCAGAGTTTTTTATTTTTCTACAAAAGCTGATCATTTGTACTCGGAAGTTACTTACCAAGCAGGGGACTGGCTTGTTTTTGGAAAAGAAACCAAGGGCCTTGATCCTGATATTCTAAGAAAATACTGGTCCCAAACTGTGAAAATGCCGCAGCCCGGTCCAGTTCGCAGTTTGAATTTGGCGACCACCGTTGCTGTTGCCGTCTACGAAGGCTTGCGCCAACTCAAAGTCGATCTTTAGCCCTAGGAATTGCCCTTGATGATTGCCCCTGGGAGGACTATCCTTTTAGTCCTATGATGAACATCGTTTTAAGCAAAATATTTGGAACCAAGCACGAACGTGAAATGAAACGTATTCAACCTATTATTGATCGTATCAATTCCTTCGAAGAAAAACTCAAAACTCTTTCTGATGATCAGCTCAAGGCGAAAACCCCAGAGCTCAAAGAGCGTCTTAAAAAAGGCGAAACCACAGATGATATTTTGCCAGAGGCCTTCGCTGTCTGCCGAGAAGCTTCAAAGCGCGTCCTTGGAATGAGACACTACGATGTTCAGTTGATTGGGGGCTACGTGCTCCACAGCAACTCTGTGGCCGAGATGCGCACCGGTGAGGGTAAAACCCTAGTGGCGACTCTTCCTGTTTACCTGAACGCTTTAACGGGGCGTGGGGTCCATGTTGTTACAGTGAATGACTACCTGGTTCGTCGTGATGCCGAGTGGATGGGCCGTCTTTACAACTGGTTGGGTCTTAGCACCGGGATTATTGTCCATGGCCTGAATGATCAGCAACGCAAAGAGATGTACAACTGTGATATCACATATTGTACGAACAATGAGCTAGGCTTTGATTATCTTCGCGACAATATGAAATTTGAACTCGAAGATTATGTTCAGCGTGAACACCATTACGCCATCGTGGACGAGTGCGATTCGATTTTGATTGATGAGGCTCGTACTCCATTGATTATTTCTGGTCCAGCCGAGTCTTCGACAGATAAATATTACTCTGTGAATAAAATCATTCCAAAATTAGTTCGTGATAAGCACTTCACGATGGAAGAAAAAAGCAAAACGGCTTCTTTAACTGACGAAGGAAATGCCAAGGTTGAAGAGCTTTTGAAATTAGACAATTTGTATGATGCTGGAAATATCGAAATCCTGCATCACGTGTACCAGGGATTAAAAGCCCATTACCTTTACAAACTTGATGTGGATTATATGATTAGCAACGGTGAAGTTGTTATCGTTGATGAATTTACAGGTCGTCTAATGCCTGGTCGCCGTTGGAGCGATGGATTGCATCAGGCCATTGAAGCCAAAGAAGGCGTTGAAGTTAAAAACGAAAATCAAACTTTAGCGACGATCACTTTCCAAAATTATTTCAGAATGTACAAAAAACTTTCTGGCATGACTGGAACTGCAGATACTGAAGCCGTAGAGTTTAAAAAAATCTATAATCTTGATGTGACAGTGATTCCAACAAATCGTCCCATTTCTCGTCAAGATCACGACGATGTGATTTATAAAACTGAAACTGCTAAATTTAAAGCCATTGCCCAAGACGTGAAAACAAGGGTCGAAAGTGGACAGCCAGTACTTGTGGGAACTGTCAGCATTGAAAAATCTGAACTTTTGAGCTCTTGGCTTAAAAAAGAAGGCATCAAACATGAAGTCTTGAATGCTAAACATCACGAACGCGAAGCCGACATTGTGGCCCAAGCGGGCCGTAAAGGTGCGATCACGATTGCAACAAATATGGCCGGTCGTGGAACTGATATTAAACTGGGTGGTAACCCAGAGGTCATGGCGAAGAAAGTTGCTGCTGATGAAGCTTCTCCTGAATACGCAGAGGCTTTGAAAAAATTCAAAAAGCAATGCGATGAAGAAGGGCAGCAAGTGATTGCTGCCGGAGGATTGTACATCGTCGGGACTGAAAGACATGAATCCCGTCGTATCGACAACCAATTGCGTGGTCGTTCGGGCCGTCAAGGTGATCCAGGTGAATCTAGATTTTATCTTTCGCTTGAAGATAATTTGATGCGCATTTTTAACGGCGAAAAAATTCAAAAAGTCATGAGCATGTTAAACATTCCAGAGGATGAAGCCATCACTGCAGGAATGGTGACCCGTCAAATTGAAGGCGCGCAAAGAAAAGTCGAAGGGCACAACTTTGATATTCGTAAAAATTTGTTGGATTACGACAATGTGATGAACATGCAAAGAAATGAAATCTATGGCCTACGCCGTGGAATTCTAGAGGGCCGCGAGATCGAACGCACGATTTTGGATATGCTCAGTGATGTGACAACAAGAATCTTGGATTCTTTTGCCCATGCCGAAGTCAAAAAAGAAGAGTGGAGCCTTGAAGGTCTATCGAATGCTCTTCAACAGCAATTTGGTCTTAAGATGCATTTTCAAATTCCAGATTTGAATGCAGAAAAGATTGAATCCCTTGTTCAGTCTGAAATTAAAACAATTTATCAAAAACAAAAAGAAAGCATGGGGCCCTACTACGAACAAATCATGAAAATGGTTTTGCTTCAGGCCATTGATCAACGTTGGAAAGAACATCTTTTAGTGATTGATAAATTAAAAGAAGGAATTGGTCTTCGTGGTTACTCGGGTAAAGATCCCTTAATTGAGTATAAAAAAGAAGCCTTCACTGCCTTTGAAACTTTGAAAAGCACAATTGATGGCGATGTGATCGA
>DGYJ01000027.1:34866-37015 GCA_002396665.1 Bdellovibrionaceae bacterium UBA5009 | reverse complement strand
AAAAAGTCATGCGTGTTCAAATTGTGGCTCAAAATGCAGAAGAAGCTTTGCAAAGCTTAAGACCCGAAGAGTCTGACTTGGATGAATTGGATTATCAATCGCCCGATGAAAATGCGACTTCATTTTCAAATGCGGGCCCCATTGCGGGATCAGCTGTTCGAGATCGTCAAGACAACCAAGCCCCATCGGCAAGTGGTCGTCAGCGTTTAAGTTATAATCAACGATCAACAGAAGACGATGCAAAAATGAATCGTGCAGATCGCCGTCGAATGGAAAAAGAACAGCAAAGGAAAAGATAGTTGTCACAGTGTCCAGTTTGCCATCAGCAAATTCAAATCCTTGATCAGCATCACGGAACATTGCTGACTTGTACACACTGCCAAGCTGTCTTTTTTGTTGGTTGGGATGGACAGCCTGAGGCCGCTCAGCCCCATGAAGCCCAACCTGAAGCAGCCCAGACTCAAGAGGCTGCACCAAATGATCAGCCCTATGGGGATGTGACAGCAAGCCCGGAAGAGTCCTACCAAGCCTCTTCATCAATTCCAGAAAGCACATCAGAATCCGCGGAATCCATTGTGCCAGTTGATTTTAGCCAGCCCAATTCCATCGACTACGGGCAAAGCATAGCGCCTGATTTGCAGACGCCGATCAATTCGAGCTTTGCTGATGTTGTTGATTTTGGAAATACAACGCATTCCCAGGGATTATTGGCTTACAGTTTGTTGATTGAAGGAATTGATTTAAAAATTCATGAAAAAGCTCTTTTGGAATGCCTTTCTGATTCAAGGTTTCGTTGGGATGTCGATGAATTGCTTACGCAGGTAAAAAACGGATCTCTTCGGCTCGAAAAATTGCCACCGGCAAAAATGATGGTTTTAGTTCAACGTTTAAAAGCCTATCCCTTTAAGATTTCTTGTGAGCAAAATGCCCTCACTGTTTAAGTTTAATATTTTATTTCGAAGCGTATTGTTTGTTTTGATTTTTATTTCACTTCAGTCCCATTCAAAGGAAGGTGGCGGCGAAGCCAAGGGCGGTGGTAAAGAGGGTGGAGAGGCAGCTAAAGGTGGCGAAGCCCCTAAAGGTGCGGCAGAGGCCAAGAAAAATCCTGAATGGATGGATTTGAACACCCAGCTGCAAACTTTAAAAACCAAAGTTGAAATGTCAGAAGGTTCGATCAAAAAAATGATCGAAGAAAAAAATCAAACCCATGACGAAAAGCAAAGTGCTGAAATCATTAAAAATTTAATTAAAGAACATAGGGATTTGACGAAAACTGTCGAAGAGTACGAGCAAAGAAGAAATCAATTGAAGTACAGATTTCCAGAGGCAGGCCTCAATGACGAGCGTGAATACGAAAGAATGGAAGTCAGATCGCTGCAAGAAATGGAAAACGAATTCACTATCGAAGGGCGACTTAAAAAAACTTTCAACCGAGTCAAACAGCAATACCCTAAATCCTATGAGGCTGTTCAAAAGAAAAAAACAAAAGCTTCCTCTGGGGAGGGTTCTTCAGATAAGTCCCATGGATCAAACTCATCTGATCGAGACCACTCTGCGACCGAGGGCAATCCACAAAAGTATCCTCGTAAAAATAAAGAAAACACCTTGGCCGAGCCTGCGGTGATTTCAAAATAGAATTTGATTTAAAAGTTATTCAACAGGTTTGAAATCGGGCATATAGATCACTTTATTTTGCCCTGTCATTTCATTTTCGAAATTGGTGTAAGATTTTTTGCTCTCGTTTTTGCGAGCTTTGTCGTCTTGGTCTAACTTCGCATTCAGCTCTTCATTTTTTTGATCAAGTACTTCGGCAGATTTTTCGGCTTCCACTTTCCATGGTTCACCGACATAGACAACATCACCGTTTAAAAAATGAACTTCTTTTTCGTAGCGTTTTTTATCGGCGTAAAAATTGTAAACCCAACGATCCTTACTGTGCAGGCGTGTTTTGGTAGTGGGGCTACCCATGATTTCTATGACGTCGTGTTTGTCCATGCCATTTTGAACTTTGCCGAACTGGTTCAGCATATTGGTTTGGCAGGCTGATAGTGAAAATAATAAAAGACAAAAAAGAACCCATTTTGTCTTTGGCATACTAAGACCTCTTTCCCCGAGACTTTAGATTATCTGATCCAAGTCCCGAGGGCCA
>DGYJ01000027.1:29762-34713 GCA_002396665.1 Bdellovibrionaceae bacterium UBA5009 | reverse complement strand
TATCCAAGTCCCGAGGGCCATCAATTAGTGAGGGCTGTTTTGTTTAGAGACATCTCAAACTGAGATTAGCGAATAATGCAGCTGTAAAAGAAGCAAGAACCTTCATTGCTCATGCACGAATAGGCTGCATAGTTTTGTGCGATTTGAGCATTGATTCCCCAGCCAGTGTAAAACAGTCCAGAATACTGTCCACGGAAAGAACAAACGAAGACTTGTTGTGGGTAGTAAAATTGTTGTGGCAACCAGTACGGATTTGATTGTGGTGCAAAGTAAAATGGAAATTGTGTATGGTAAGGAAGGCTTGGGTACATTGGCATCACAGGATAATTTGGATAAACAGGGAATCTGTTATTATAAAACGGTGCGCCGGGGCCATTATAAATTGGTCCATTGTAGTAGGGATATCCATTGTGATGACCACGGTTCAAATTTGGAGCAGGTGGAGCAGCAACCACATCGGCTTGGACTGATTCAGTCGCAACAACTAATAAAAGCAAAACGGCGAATAAACTCATTAAACTTTTTTTCATAAAAACCTCTCTTGTATAAAGGGGCTAGTTAGACCCGAAATGCTGCAAAATCAAGCGTCTATCATGGGGTCTATAATTATTTTAATGCTCTTTTAAGGATTTTACCGCTTCCGCTTTTTGGCAATTCGTCAATGATTTCAAAATACTTAGGCACTTTGTATTTGGCCAAGTTTTGAAGACAATAGTCTTTCAAAGAGGCCAAAAATCCCTCAGTCGACTGCATTTTTAGAGCAGACTTGTTGACAGCGACAAAAGCTTTTCCGACTTCTCCCCACTGGGGGTCTGGGACGCCGATGACGGCGGCTTCTTGGATGCCTTCGAAATGGTAAAGAACCTGTTCAATTTCGGCGGGGTAAACATTTTCAGCACCACTGATATACATTTCTTTTTTTCGACCAACGACATAGCAGTAACCTTCATCATCAATACGAACAAGATCGCCTGTGTGCAACCAGCCATCACGAATGGTTTCATTGGTGGCTTCGGGTTTGTTCCAATAACCCATCATCATGGCAGGACCCCGTAAGCAAAGTTCACCGACTTGATTGGCCGCGCAGGCTTGTCCGTTTTCGTCGACCACTTTTGTATCGATGTAGAAATTAGCAAATCCAATGGAGCCAATTTTTCGAATAGAGTCTTCTTCATTCAAAGAAAAAACATTGGGCCCAAACTCTGTCAGTCCATAACCTTGGCGGATGGTGACATGCTTTTTGTGCCAAGTCTGAATCAGTTCCACGGGCATGGGTTCGCCGCCCACAATGGCATATCGCAAAGAGCTTAAATCTGCTTTTGCAAATTCTGGCGATCTGGCCATCATGTCCATGGTGGTGGGCACGCCGAACAACAATGTGCATTTTTCAGAGGACGAAAGTTTTAAAATTAAATCAGCATCAAATTTTTTAAGTAAAATAACCTTTGCCCCACGGTGCAAAAATGGAGTTGTTAAAACATTCCATCCGCCCGTGTGAAAGAGTGGCAAGAAAATCACGGCAGAATCAGTTTGTTGCACATTCAAGCGCAAAGAGGTGCTGATGGAATTCCAAAAAATTCCCCGATGGTTCAGGAGGGCTCCCTTTGGGAAGCCAGTTGTGCCTGAAGTGTAAAGAATCAAAACAGGATCTTCAAATTGACCAACAAAATCTGTCGCAACTTGTTTGGACTCTAGAGCAAGTGACAAATTTTTAAGATTTGAAAGATAGGATGTGGGAATTTTTAAATTTTCATCATTCAACTGTTGGGTCAAAGGTAGAAATTCTTCGCTGTGTACAAGAAGTTTGGGTTTGCTATCTGAAAAAATGTAATCAAGTTCTCTGGCCGTCAGGCGAAAATTGACAGGGACTAGAATAGCCCCCAGTCTTTGTAAGGCAAAAAACAAAACGATGGAGGAAAGTTCATTCTGAGCAAGTAAGGCCACGCGGTCGCCGGGGCCAACTTTATATTTATTCTTAAGCACGGATGCAAACGCACAGGCTTGCTTGTAAAAACTTTCATAGGTGATGTTTTCATTGGAATGGCCGTCACATAAAGCAATGGACTTCGGTGCATACCGTGCCCATCGTTTCAGCCAATCAAGTTCTAAATTTTCATTCACAAATATCCCCTCAAATTCAAATTTCTGATTTTACTAAGTCCGCGGACTAAGTATCAAATCCCCATTCCATGGCAATGGCCGCCATGGACATTCCACCGCCAGAACCCAGCATGATGATGGTATCGCCTTTTTTCAAATCATGGAGAGCGGTAGAGTCCGCCAAGGCCATGGGGATTGAAGCGCCACCTGTGTAGCCATATTTATCCATGACGTAATGGGCTTTTTCTTTTGGAAGATCTAAAGCATTTAAAGTTTCATAAATACTTTGGACGTTAAACTGAGTCATAAAATATTTTTTAATCTCGTTTGGTTTTTTTTGAATTTTTTCTAACAAAGATTTGGTTAAGCGTGGCCAATGGATCCCATTGGTTTCCGATGGAATTCTTTTTGGGAAGGCGAGCAAATGTTCTTTTTGATCCAAAACTTCTTGCGAAAATGGTTTTGCAGATCCGCCGGCATAAATTCCCATGTAGTCATGGTATTGGCCGTCAGTATAAAAAGCGCTGGCCAAGAAGCCTGGCCCTTGGGTTGATTTTAGAACAGCAGCCCCAGCGCCATCAGCAAACATAGAGGCTGTTTTGTAATCATCAAAATTAAGCCACTTGCTCATGGCATAGGCGCCAACCACGAGGACATTATTAAAATTTTCATCGGCCTTAATAAATTTGCTCGCGGTTTCGCAACCCATAACAAACCCAGCACAGGCCGTGTTCAGATCAAAAGTTGCAGCTTTATGCGCGCCAAGTCTGTAAGAAACAACTGCTGCCGTTGAAGGAGAAAGATAATCAGGAGTGTCTGTCGCTACAATAATTAAATCAAGATCCTGGGCGCTGATCCCAGCCTGCTTCATCGCCTTTTCGGCTGCGGGCAAAATCAAATCACTGGTGCGTTCGTCAGCTTTCATCCAACGACGTTCTTTGATATTTCGCTGTTCGCGTAAAAATGTTCCGATATCTTTTTTGTACAAATCATCAAAGTATTGATTTGTAACAATGCGCTCGGGGACGTGCATTCCGACTCCGGCAATTGTGGCGTTTCGCATGAAATCTCCATTCGTCTTCAAAATCGAAAAATTTGATCCTTGCTCAAGCGGGTCTTGACATAACATTGATCAATTCCTGACTTGATAACCAAAGCTTAGTAAATCGAGCTTTTGATCAAGTCCAGCAAAATGAGTAGATCAAAAGCTCTAAATCACCTCTCAAAAATGGCCCCATGCTTTTTTGTTGACCATCCGATTCGTGTCATGCGAGCTGAAGGACATGAAAAATCTGCAATATAATTTTAATCAAAAATGCGCTGTTGTGACTGGTGGCGCAGCTGGTATCGGTCACAGGATCACAGAAACTTTTTTACAAAACGGTGCAACCGTTGTGATTTGGGACTATTCCACTGAGGCCCTTCAACAGGCCAAGTCTGACTTTAAAGCCTTCGAAGGACGGCTCCATGTCGCCCAGGTTGATGTGACCAAGCGTGAATCCATTCAGCAAGCAGTTTCGGCTTTGCCAGGACCAATTGATATTTTGATTAACAACGCAGGTATCACTCGCGATAAATCATTTGCAAAACTAACTGATGCTGATTGGGATGCTGTCATACAAACGAATTTGACAGGGTTATACAATGTGACCAAGGGTTTGTTTGAAAAGTTTAATCCTCAGTCGGCACAGAAGCGTATTATTAATATTTCAAGTGTCGTAGGTTTGTATGGGAATTTTGGTCAAACTAATTATGCCGCAGCAAAAGCTGGCGTGATTGGAATGACAAAAACCTTGGCAAAAGAATTGGGTCGAAAAGGCTTTACTGTAAATGCAGTGGCGCCGGGATTTATTAAAACAGCCATGACCAATGCCATGCCAAAGGAAGTTTTAGAGCAAATGGCATCCAAGGTTCCAGTGGCTCGCCTTGGTGAAACCGATGATATTGCAAACGCCTGTTTGTTTTTATCCAGTGCAGAAGCTGGTTATATTAATGGCACAACGATCAGTGTTGATGGCGGCATAGTTCTTTAACAGCGTTTTTTTCGCGGCCTTCGTAGGCCATGTAGGGAATATGCCAAAATTTCAGATTCAAGATGGAACTGGTTTCGAAATGCATTACGAAATTTATCCGAATGTATTTCGTCAGCCAGTGCTTTTTATCCATGGCAACATGGCTTCTGCCCGTTGGTGGTTGCCAACACTTTCCGAGTTAAAAAAAATAAATACCAAAAATGGAAATGACATTTCTTCAGGTGAGCAAGCTGGTGGATTTTCATCGCCAATGATTTGTTCAGAGTTCAGAGGTTGTGGTTCAAGCAGCGACCCTCAAAGTAAAAATGAAATTGATGTCAGAACATTTGCAAATGATGCCATAGAACTTCTTGAGCATTTGAAATTAAAGCAAGTCCATCTTGTAGGGCATTCAACTGGGGGCCTTGTTGTTTTATTGATGCTATCCCAACGACCAGATTTATTTGCAAAATCGGTGATTTTAAATTCTGTGGGGCCGCGGGGGATTTTGTTTAATGACTCGATGTCTCAAAATTTTAATCAGATCAAAAATGATAAATCCAAAGTGGCTTCTCTGATAGGCTCTACCATTCTGAACAACGATATGAGCTCGCCGTTTTTTAAAGAGGTCATCGTCGAGGACGCCTACCGAATGACCCGTTCTTTGGGAGCTGGCATTTTAGAAGCCCTTGCGGGGATTGATTTTCAAGAAAATATAAAAAAGATTCAAAATTCAGTTCTTGTTTTGCATGGCGAGAAAGATCAAATTCTTCCTGTTTCAACCGCTGAGCAGCTGGCCGATATGCTTGGATCTTCGGTGCTTAAAAAAATTCCAGAAC
>DGYJ01000027.1:6678-29603 GCA_002396665.1 Bdellovibrionaceae bacterium UBA5009 | reverse complement strand
AAAAATTCCAGAACAGGGACATTGCTGGAATGTGGAAAACCCAAAAAGTTTTGCCCAAACAATTGGCGATTTTTTGAATTCTTAATGTTTTTCGAAGCTTGCCCGGGTAGTATTTTTACGCTATTAATCAAAATCTAAAGCAAAATATTAATTACATCTCCTGTGGGAGCTTCTATGTCCAATATTGATTCAAGCGACGAAAAATACAATCGCGGTGGAATGATCGCTTTTATTTTTTCAATGGCCTTTGTTTTCGCATTTTTCATTTACCTGGTGGCAATTCATGGCGGTGTTGATTTAGGTGAAAATGTTGTGGATCCAAAAGCTCCAGTGGCTGCGGGTGCAGTTGCTGCATTTGACATTAATAAGGTTGCCGAGCCTTGGGTTTCTTCACCTGAAATGATTGAATATGGTCATAAAGTTTTCAAAACCAATTGCACAATGTGTCATGGCAATGAGGGTAAGGGTGACGGACCTTCTGCGGCAGGGATTAATCCCAAGCCCCGAAATTTGGTCGAGGGCAAATGGACCCAGGGCGAAGGGGCGATTGCGCATTTTAATGTGTTAAGTAAGGGTATTGCTGGATCATCAATGGCTGGCTACGCACACTTTAAAACCGCTGATCGTTGGGCTTTGGTGCATTTTATCGAATCTATTACGCAAAATAAATCCAAAGATGATGCTGCGAAAGTAGCAGAATTTGCAAAATCAGCGAAATAATTTTAACGGGAGCTTTTTTTGAAACTGACTCGAATGCTTTTTAAAAATGTATCCATCGCAAGCTTCCTTGCTTGTGGTGTTACATTTTTAGCAAATGCAGACGAGCTTGGTGGTCGCCCAGCGCCGCTTCCAGCCCAAGAAAAGCCACAGCAACTTGAAGGCGTTGGGATTGATGAAAAATTAGGTGCACAATTGGACATGGATCTTCAGTTTAAAGATGAAGATGGAAATGTTGTGACCTTAGGTCAATTTTTCAGCGGCAAGCATCCAGTGATTATTAGTCCAGTGTATTTTTCGTGCCCAGGTCTTTGCAATTTTCATTTGAATGGCTTGGTCGATGGTTTGAAATCTGTAGATTGGTCTGCCGGAAATCAATTTCAAGTTTTAGCGATCAGTTTTGATCCTCGAGAAACGCCTGATGTCGCAAAAAAGAAAAAAGAAAATTATTTAAAAGTGTATAACCGCCAAGGCACAGAATCCGGCTGGCACTTTTTAACAGGCAACGAAGAAAATGTTAAAAAATTAATGTCTTCCATTGGATTCAGATACAAATGGAATGAAAAAGATGAAGAGTGGTCCCACACTTCTGCTGCCATTGTGGCTAGTCCAAAAGGAATTTTGTCGAGATATATCCCGGGAATCATGTTTCAAGGGCGTGATTTGAAATTGGCATTGAACGAGGCTTCAGAAGGTAAAATTGGAACCTTCATGGATGCATTGGTGCTTTATTGTTTTCACTACGATCCCCGCCAAAGTCAGTACACATTGGCTGCAGTTAATGTGATGAAGCTTGGTGGTGGTTTAACAGTTTTGATTTTAGGACTTTGGCTGATTCCCGTTTGGCGAAGAGGTCGAAAAGAAAATGAAAAGGTGAGGAGTTAGCTCATGTTTTGGTTGAACCTGGCTCATGCGGAGTCTTTAATGCCAACGGCTGCAACTGATGTTGCAGCTCAAGTTGATAATTTGTACAAGTTCTTGTTGATCTCGAGCTTCATTTCTTGTGCGATTTTGATCGGCGGTATGATCTTTTTTGCGATGAAATACAAACGCAAAACTGACAATGATAAAACTGCTTATATTACACACAATACTTTCCTTGAATTCCTGTGGTCATTTATTCCACTGGTCATTTTCTTGGGAGTGTTTGGTTGGGGCTGGCATATTTATCATCAAATGCGCCACATGCCTGAAAATGGATTAGAAATCCATGTGACTGGTAAACAATGGGCGTGGGAAGTTCAGTATAAAAGCGGAGTGAAGACTGCAAATTTGGTCGTTGTTCCAATCGACACTGACGTCAAATTAATTTTGAATTCTATGGATGTAATCCATAGTTTTTACGTTCCAAGTTTTCGTATCAAACAAGATGCGGTTCCGGGTCGTTACACAGCTTTGACATTCAATGCGAATAAATTGGGTGATTTTCATATTTTCTGTACTGAATATTGTGGAACACAACATTCAGGCATGATCGGCACATTGAAAGTTGTTTCAAAAGAAGATTACGACAAGTGGTTAGAAGAAGAATCCAAAGTCAGCACATTGCCCTTGGCCCAACGTGGGGAAAAACTTTTCCAAGTGAAAGCCTGTGCAGGTTGCCATTCTGCTTCTGATATGAGTGTGAAAGTTGGACCTACTCTTTATAAAAAATTCGGTGCAGAAGAAGAGCTTAATGACGGACAAAAATTGAAAGTGGATGAAAATTACGTTCGCGATTCAATTCTTAATCCGAACACTCATATTGTTAAAGGTTTTCAAGCGAACGTGATGCCATCATTTCAGGGACAACTTAGCGAAGTTGAGTTGTCGGCCTTGATTGAATACATCAAAACTTTGAAATAAAGGAAATCCCATGGGTACAACAACAGCAACACACTCTGGTGAAATTAATTATATTAACGAATTTAAAGGTTTGAAATCTTGGTTCACAAGTCTTGATCATAAGCGAATCGGCTTAATGTACATGATCTCTGTGATGTTCTTTTTCTTGCTTGGTGGACTTGCAGCCTTGCTTTTGAGACTTGAGCTCTTAAAGCCAGGCGGTCAATTCTTAACACCCGATCAGTACAATCAAGTTTTGACTTACCACGGAGCCATCATGGTTTTCATGGTGATCATTCCTGGAATTCCGGCAGTCCTTGGAAACTTCTTTTTGCCACTTCACATTGGGGCAAAGGACGTGGCCTTTCCAAGACTAAACTTGGCCAGCTGGTATGTCTTTATGTTCGGGGCATTGCTTGCGGCTTCCACAATGTTTACATCTAAAATTGATACTGGTTGGACTTTTTATACACCTTACTCGATCAAAACAGGAACAGCTGTAGTGACCATGGTCCTTGCAGCTTTCATTATGGGGATGTCATCGATTTTAACGGGACTGAACTTTATTGTGACCGTTCATAAGCTTCGAGCCCCAGGTATGACAATGCATCGTATGCCTTTGTTTGTTTGGGCACTGTATTCAACAGCTATTCTTCAAGTCTTAGCAACTCCAGTTTTGGGGATTACACTATTACTTCTTGTTGCTGAGCGCACTTTAGGCGTCGGAATCTTTGATCCTGCTCTTGGTGGAGATCCGGTATTGTTCCAACATTTCTTCTGGTTCTATTCACATCCTGCTGTTTACATCATGATCCTACCTGCCATGGGTGTGGTCAGCGAATTGATCACAACATTTTCTAAAAAAACAATTTTTGGTTACACTGCGATTGCGTATTCATCATTGGGTATTGCTGGAGTTTCTTTCTTTGTTTGGGGACATCATATGTTTGTCTCTGGTCAATCAGAGATTGCTGGGATCGTATTTTCTTTCATCACAATGCTAGTTGGTGTTCCAACGGCGATTAAAATGTTCAATTGGCTTGCGACTTTGTACAAAGGCTCAATCAGTTTTCAGTCACCAATGTTGTACGCCATGGGCTTTATGTTCTTATTTGCAATTGGGGGCGTGACTGGAATTATGCTTGCAGTTCTTGCGACTGACGTTCACTTCCATGACACATACTTTGTTGTGGCCCATTTCCATTACGTGATGGTGGGTGGAACATTGATGGCCTTAATGGGTGGCTTTTATTATTGGTTCCCGAAAATGTTTGGCAAAATGTACAATGAATCTTTGGCTCGTCTTACATTTATTTTTATTTTCGTTGGCTTCAATGTGACCTTCTTCCCGCAATTTATTTTGGGAGCGATGGGTATGCCACGAAGATATTTTGATTACATCCCGGCTTACCAATCTTTGAATGCCATTTCGACAGTGGGTTCATGGTTGATTGGAACAGGCTTTTTATTAAGTCTTTATGTTTTAGTTCAGGGTTTAAGAAAAGGTGAAAAGGCTCCTGCAAATCCATGGGGCTCTAAAACTTTAGAGTGGACTGTTCCATCTCCACCTATTCATACTAATTTTGAAGTCGATCCAATCGTGAAAGCAGGTCCATATGAGTACAAATAATCACGCAAGTACATCTGGTCATCACTTTGCCCATCACTTTCGTGATGCAAATCACGAATTCGAAAGTGCAAAGCAAGGTATTTGGCTTTTTATGGTGACTGAAATCTTGATGTTCGGCGGACTTTTTGTTGCCTACACCATTTTTCATAATATTTATCCGGAAATGTTTGCTGAGGGCGCAAAACAGTTGGATTGGAGAATGGGATTTTTCAATACTCTGGTTCTGATCATGTCTTCACTCACAATGGCCCTAGGTATTTACTACCTTCAAGTTGGCCAGTCTAAAAAAGCCGTTCGAAGTCTTGCGATCACACTTGTGTGTGGCGCGATCTTTATGGTTGTGAAGTACTTTGAATATACGGCAAAAATCCATCATGGATTTTTGCCAGGACGCTTTTTGGATGTTCATCATGTAAACCCTGAGCATGCAAATTTAGGTTTGTATTTTGGATTTTACTTTTGCATGACAGGCCTCCATGGAATTCACGTTCTACTAGGTATGGGCTTAATTACATGGGTTATGATTCGTGCTATGAAAGGCGAGTTTGGACCTGATTACTATACACCTGTCGAGGGTGTTGGTATTTTTTGGCATATCGTGGATTTGATCTGGATCTTCCTCTTCCCACTGCTTTATTTGGTGGGATAATTTTATAAGGAGATAAAAATGGCGAATACAAATTCTCAGCATTCTGGTCATGGAAGTTCTGGTCACGGTGGCCATCACATTATTCCATTTCAAATTTATATCAAAGTTGCGGCAGCATTAATTGTACTTACATTTGCCACTGTGTTTTTTCACTGGCTCCATTTGGGTGCATTGGCTGCTCCGGTTGCTTTTTTGATCGCAGCAGTTAAAGCCGCATTGGTGATGTTGTTTTTCATGGGACTAAAATATGACGATAAATTGAACCAGGTCATTTTTGGCTGCGGTTTCTTTTTCTTGTTAGTTCTTTTTGGTTTCTCAGCTTTAGATATCTGGACCCGTATTAAAGAAATTAGCACTCTTTAGTTGTGTTTAAGGTTTATTCGAACCTCACTAAATTTGGGATAGTTATCTTTGTCATTCTGGCTGGCTTAGCGGGATATGCAGTCAGCTATCGTTCAGAAATTCCCTTTCAAATTGAACATCTTTTACAATTTGTGGCGGGTTTATATTTGCTAAGCTCTGGCAGTTTGGCCTTGAACCAAGTTCAGGAATATAAGCTAGACCAAAAAATGCCTCGCACGGCAAAGCGTCCCGTGGCCTCTGGTAAAATCACCCCCACTGCGGCTGGTGTATTGGCAGTCTCGTTTATCTATGCGGGCTTAGATCTTCTGTTTCGAGCGAGTCCCTTGGCTGCTGGCCTGGGAGTTGCGACTGTTATCTTGTACAATGTTGTCTATACATACTACTTAAAACCGAAATGGATTTATGCCGCTGTTCCAGGTGCCATTCCTGGTGCATTGCCAGTGACCATTGGTTATGCGATGAACAGCGATCAAATTTTTAATAGTGACTCGATCTATTTATTTTTGATTTTGTTTTTATGGCAGATGCCCCACTTTTGGGCCTTGGCCATTCGATACAAAGATGATTATGCCGAAGGATCTGTTCCCACTTTGCCAGTGGCTTTGGGTTTGGATCGCACACTTTATCAAATGGGCATGTACACATTGGTCTATGTGGGCGTGGCATTGGCTTCGCCTTTCTTTATTTTAACAAGTTGGTTTTATATTTTATTAGTTGTGCCGACCTCTGTTTGGGTTTTGCTGGAATATAAAAAATATCATAATAGCCGTGGTGAAAAAGGTTGGTTGCGGTTCTTTATGTGGATCAATGTCAGTGTTTTGATTTATCTTTTTGTTCCGGTCATAGACAAATGGAACTTTTTATTTATCAACAGCAATTAGGCTAGGAGATTCTATGAGCTACAATGCAAACATGAAATTTTTATTTTTGATTTCCGCGTTTTTATTTTTTCTAAATCAAACAACGATGGCTAGCGCTGCCGATGTCACGGTCCCAACAACAAATATCAAAATGCAATTCAATAACGAAGAGATCACGAAAGTGATCGAGCTTTATTCAAAAGCCACTTCACAAAAATTTATCGTTGATCCATCGGTCAGAGGCAAAATTTCTATTTTTAATCCAGTGGATGTTACTGCCACTGAAGCTTTTAATCAGCTTTCGACGGCTTTGGCATTGAATGGTTTTGCTATATCAAAAGAAAACGACACTTTGGTTGTGCGCTCTGCAAGAAACATTCAAAGATCTTTAATAGAAGTCAGCAGCCAATTGCCTTCGATTAAGCCAGAAAGAATGTACACCTATGTTATTCAGTTGAAGCATGTCGCTGTCCAAAATATCAATCGTGATTTGCGAATTATTCCATCTAAAGATGGTGAGATGACGGTGCTTGCTTCGACAAATCAGATGATTATCACCGACTGGGTGACGAACTTAAACCGTGTTGCAGAGATTATTAAACTTGTTGATCGTCCCACGGATCCTGCTGTGGCAAAAATTGTTGATAAAGCTGCAAAGGAATTCAGAATGGATAGAGGCCTTAAGGGCAATAAAGAAGATAAGGATGGAGGGCGCGAAGTGCATCCTCCACGTAAAGGGACTATGCCAGGCTTTCCTGAGGATCACAGCCAGTAACGATCACATTTATTTTATTATCTAAGCCTTATTTGGAGATTAATTTTTCTGCTTCAGGTGTGTCTACTTGTCTCATGGGGTGGGCCATTTGAAAGCATTCTAGGGCCAAGGCATTTTCATTAATTTTGTTTAATTTTGTATAGGGCTCTAGATCGACATTAAATCTTTTTGCCGCAAAAATTTGTGGCACTAAAAACAAATCAGCAGCGGTCACTTCATTTCCAAAACAGTAAGTGCCGTGATTTTTTTTAACCATATTTTCCAAAGCTAAAAATCCTTTTTGCAGCCAGTGCTGGACCCATTGCTCTTTATCTTGGGCTGTGTAGCCATGCTTTTTTTCGAGATGCTGAAGAACCTTCAGGTTTCCAAGGGGGTGCATAAATGAATTTATATTTTCGCAAAATTGTCGAATCCTTGCTTTTTGATGGGGCTCTTTAGGGAAAAGGGCTGGGTGGGGGAACATTTCATCCAAATATTCGATGATGGCCATGGATTGCGCAATGGTCAGCCCATCGTGGATCAGAGTGGGAACCTCGCTCATGGGATTCAAATTGGCATAAGTGCTTTTATATTGTTCACCGCCATCATTTAGAAGATGCACAGGCTTGTATTCAAAACTTAAATTTTTGTAGTGAAGGGCTATGCGGACTCGGTACGACGTTGAGCTGCGAAAATAGTTGTAAAGCACAAGTTCTGCCATATGATTTCCTTTATGTTCTTCTCTATCTCAGAACACAATAGAAAATTCATCAACTGTTTACGTGCACTGCCAGTGCTTTTAATTTTTATGATGATTTTTAGAGGCATTACATTTTGGCTTTCAAGCGGTGATACTGACCCTGGATTCAACTTGAAGTCAGGATTGTGGATAACATTTGCGGGACTTCGATTTGATCTTTTGGTTATGGGATTCGTCTACTTGCCAATTTACTTTATGTGCTGGTTTTTACATGAAAAATGGCAGGCTATGTATTTGAACTTTTTTTGGTTTGTTATTGTTCTAATGAATTTTACGAATCTACATTTTTTTTTGAAAAACAATGGCCATCGCCATTGGATTGACCATAAAGCTATGACTTACTTTGATGACATGTCCTACTGGTGGAAACATGAAAGTCGGTTGACCTCTGTTCTTCTCATTTTTATATATATTTTAATTTTCAGCATAGGACGTAGAAGCATCATAGATCATCTGCTGCCAGAGAAAAAAAATCTAGGTGTGGATTTGGATGCGACCCCAGAAGAAGATGATCCACGTCGTCGCTTTGAAGCCCCCATCAGAAATGCTGCAAAAGCCCTTTGGCCCCTGTTTTTAGTCGCTTTTATGGCACGAGGCTCTTTCACGCAGCATCATTTAAGACGGGAAGACTCATTTGTAACTCAGTCCTCTGCACTGAATGAAATTGTTTTGAATCCCATCTGGACTTTAGATAAAGTAAGGCCGTAAAAGATCTTTATTCTAAAGGAGAAACCCATGTTGCAGTTTCATCGAATTTCGAAAATTTTTGTTCTGGGCATTATTTTGCTTTCTGTCCAATCCTCTTTCGCATTGGGATTTGGTTTAGAAGCTGGTTTCCGCCAGCAATCTGGCGATGCGGGCACATTCACGACATCATCTCAAAATGGTTTACAGTTAGGTGTTTCAAGTGTTTTTCAATTTTCTGAACGCTTGGCCATCAAAAGCGGAATGTTCTATGTCGAGCGACCTTTGAACTATACCGATACAACTTTAGCGACAGATGTAAAAACAAAATTGACCTATTTTGATGTGCCACTTTATTTGATGTTTATGTTTGAAGAGTACGCCGGAGTTTATATTGGTCCATCCGTATCTATTTTGTTGAATCAAAAAGCTGAAACAAACTCTGGAGCCACAGTCAATTTGAATGATAAAAAAAGCATGCTTGTTCCGATCACACTCGGAGCCCATTTTAAATTTTCGCCTGATTATGGTTTAAACTTATTTTTTGAAACAATTTCTGCTGATGTTTCGAATCCATTAAAAAATTATCGTGCAGTAGGCGCAAATTTTATTTTAGCCTTCGACTAATCTAAGTTAACAACACATATAAAAAGTAAGCTTTCCGAATGGGAAGCTTACTAATGTCGTTCGATTTCAAATCTTGAGCTCTGTGAGGATCAAACATGAAGCTAGCTTCTTTAAAGTCAAAAAAAACTGCCGATGGTGAATTGATCATTGTTTCTAAAAATTTAAAAAAGGCAGTGAAGGCCGGCGATATTTCACCCAGCCTTCGAGAAGCCCTCGAACAATGGGACTCTAAATTTCCATTGCTGATAAAAAGATATGATGATTTGAATGCTGGAAAGATTTCTGATTCTTTTGATTTCAAACAAGAGGACTGTGAATCAGCTTTGCCAAGAACATGGTTGTTTGCTGACGGTTCTGCTTTTATTTATCACGTGAAATTGGTGCGTAAAGCCCGTAATGCAGAACTTCCAGAAACCTTGCAAACTGTTCCGTTAATGTATCAAGGGGAATGTGGAAAATTTTTAGCTCCTAATCAAAATATACCCCAAGTTGATTTTTCACATGGTACTGACTTCGAAGGCGAAGTCGGTGTCATCACTGATTTTGTTCCCATGGGAACAACGCCAGACGAGGCATTAAAAAAAATCAGATTAGTGGTCTTGATTAATGATGTTTCGCTTCGCGGATTGATACCTGCTGAATTGGCCCAGGGTTTTGGATTTTTTCAAAGCAAACCAGCCTCGGCGCTATCCCCTGTGGCGATCACCATTGATGAACTGGATTCTGCTTGGAAAAATGGGCGAGTTCACTTGCCATTAAGTGTAAAATACAACAACCAGTTTTTTGGCGAAGCCAATGCCGGAGAAATGCATTTTCATTTTGGCCAGTTGATTGCCCACGCAGCCAGGACCCGTGATTTAGCAGCAGGCACTTTGATTGGAAGTGGCACTGTATCCAACGAGGATCATGCAAAGGGTTCAAGTTGTTTGGCCGAAAAAAGAATGATTGAACAAATTGAACAAGGTCAGATTAAAACACCTTTTATGAAGATTGGCGATACGATCGAGATCGAAATGAAAAACGAAAAGGGTGAAAGTTTGTTTGGCAAAATTTTTCAAACGGTGTCGAATGAAAAACCTAATCATTAAAGATCGATTTTTTAAAGATGCCAACAAGCTAAGAAATTTTTTTGAAGACCAATTTCGCGATCCACATCAAGCCCACCCCAAAAGATTTGTCTGGGACTATTGGAATGTCCCTGGGCAATACCGCTTAGTGAGAACACCGGCCTACCATTACTTCCCTGCAAAAATTTACCAGCAGTTTCATAGTGAGCTTGTTCAGTGGGGAAGACAAAATTTGGGTTGCCACGATATTTCACCCACATGGCTTTCGTATTATACAGAAGGTTGTCGACAAAATTTGCACAGTGATGTGCCCCATGGTCCATGGGCCTTTGTGTATTCGCTATCGCCAAAAAAAATTAAATTTAAAGGTGGAGAAACTCTTATATTTAAAGATCAAGTTTTGGATTATTGGAAAAATTTCGTCGACGAAAAAGATCGCGAGCAAAGTAGCTTTGTCGACGAAATAAAACCAAACTTTAATCGTCTGATCGTGTTTGATCCCAAAAAACCCCATGGTGTCACCGAAGTTCGTGGAGTTGAAGATCCCATGGAAGCTCGCCTTGTGATTCATGGTTGGTTTGTGCAGCCACGCCCCTATGTCCAGGGGGCATTATCAACCCGCGATGTGCAGGATCAGATCGAGCAATTGATGTACGATCTTTCTGATAAATTATCAAACTTTGGGTCCTACTGGGGAACCGTCAGTTTTGGAATTGATGTTTCTGCAAAGGGACAAGTGCAAAAAGTTGAAATTTTAACGGACACCTTAGTGGCCTTGGATGCGCAGTCTTTACCAGTTTCTCAATTTTCGAAATGGTTTATTTCTGAAATTAAAAAAATAAAATTTCGTCACAAAACAAAAAATTCTCGAATTGTGATTCCGTTGATTTTTAAATAACTTTTTGGACTGGCCTAAAGGCTTTTACAATTCGCTCTCGAACCGTGTCTGCAACATATCCACGATCCTCATCCACTTTAGGATAGTAGGGTTCTAAAAATGTGACCTCTGCGGTGACTTCATCTAGGCACAAACTTCGAAACATTGAAACCGGAAATGTAATTCCGCCATAGTAGCAAACACTGTCTCGGAATTTCGTTGTGAAAGGGCCATTGTTGATGCTTTTGAAATTAAAGGCATAGGGGTAAATCGGAACTCCAGCATGGGCTGCCGCCGTCAGAAGCGTCCTTTTGAAGGGAAGAATTTCTTCTCCATTGTGGGAGGTGGCTTCTGGATAAAGGATGACTCGAAATCCTTTTTGGAGATGGTCGATCATTTCTTTAAGCTCATTTTGGATATTGCCGCGGCTTCGACGCTCGACAAATAAACATCCGCCCATTTCACAGATGAGTCCCAAGAATGGCGTTTCTTTCATTTCATTCGAAGTGACAAACAAATTAGGCGAAACCGAAGCCATAACCATAATGTCTAAAAACCCCATGTGATTGCCTACGATTAAACCATGGGCAGATGCAGGTAGGGGGTTAACGACTTCAATGCGAATACCAAATTTTTTACAGGCTATAGTGTTTGTTCGAACTGCATTTAGAGTGTACTTTTTCCGACGCAAGTAAGGATCCTGTTCAGTCCATGTAATCCAAGCAGCTCGCAATAAATAATCTGAAGAGTAAACTACAAAAATAATAAGTCGATAAATGAGTCGTATTGAAACTTTCAGTGTGTGCACTTCTCTATTTAAGTCTGCTTTATTTGCTAAGGCAAGGGGGGGATTTGTTAAGATTTAATTTATTTTCAATTATTTCAAAATTAGACTTGAGGCCTTTGTCAGGCGATCCATGATCGGGGCCCAAGGCTTTTCGGAATGTTCTTTTTTTATTTGAAATAGAATAATATCGGGATGCAATTCGCTGACTCGTCGAAGCTGTGCATACAATTCACGGGCCGCAAGGTTTGGGTCATCCGGCAACACCATCCATGATAACTTCTGAACTCCAGATTTTGGCTTGATCATTTTGACACTTTCGACAACATCAGGAAGCTCTGCAAATTTTTTATTCAAATCATTACGAATTTGATCTTCATTGGAAGAATTATTTTCGTGAATCAATACTAGCGGAGTATTTGGCATGTAGTGGTGCTTCATATGCCCCGGCGAAGATTTTGGGTCCACTTGATGCTTTTCAAGCCATGTCCAATTTTTAGATTGCGAACTTTTGAGATCTGTAGACAGGGCTTGGTCAATTTCGTCGGCGGAAATCATGCCATCCCTTAGAACAGAAAGCTGAAAATGGGGTGTCGAGTGGTGACCGTGGGGGTGAGCTTTCGGTGTTGTTTTTTCAATTAAAAGAACAGTGGATTCGATACCCACTTGGCAAGGGCCCCCATCCAAAACAAATAAATTATCATGTTTAAATTCATCCATGACATGCTGAAATGTCGTTGGGCTTGTGCGACCAAACTTATTGGCGCTTGGTGCAGCTAAAGGCACTCCAAGGGCCGTAAGGACTTCGTTGAACAAGGGATGTTGTGGCCAGCGGATTCCGACATTCTGTAGCCCAGAGGTAATCGTCGGGCTAATGCGCGGGGATTTTTCCATCACCATCGTCAGTGGGCCTGGCCAAAAAGTATTCGCTAGCTTTTCTGCGATGGGATTCCAATCCGCAAAACATGTTTTTGCTTGTTCGATTGAATTCACGTGGACAATCAAGGGATCAAAAAAGGGTCTATTTTTAATTTTAAATAGAGATTCGATGGCCACAGGATTATCCACAGGGGCAGCAAGGCCGTACACTGTTTCCGTTGGTAGCGCCACGGGATGTCCTAGGCGAAGCTCTTGGACAGCTTTTAATATTTCTGCATGGGATTTGAGAGGGGCCTTGGGATCCATAGGGCCTGGTCTTACTCACTTTCGCGCAATAAAACAAGGGGCTTTTCTTGGACCACTTTACGACTGGCCAAATACACGATGATCACTCCCATTACCAAAGTCATTGTCACTGTGATCAGGGGGGCCTTCCAGTCGAAGCTCCAAACACTGTCAAAGAGCTGATTTAATAAAAAGGTGCTGACTAAAACACTGATTGCTATTCCTAAAAGGCTTGCAAGCAATGAGATCGTTATGAACTCAAAGAAAAGACTTTCGTTAAGATCTTTTCCTGAGGACCCAAGAATTTTTAATAAATTCAATTCCCATTGGCGACTACGGATCTGATTTTGAATGATGGAGTATAAAATCAACATTCCAGTGATCAACGCCAGGGCCGACATCAATTCAAGGGACCAGCTCATTTTTTCTGAAGTGGTTAAGATTTCATCGACGGTGCGACCGACATCAAGACTGGAAACATTAGGAAATTTGTCAGATAAATAGGACATCACTTTTTGCTTTTGAACTTCGTCCAAGGATTTCAAAGTTGCAATATAGGTTTTGGGGGCTTCGTCAATGGCCCCGGGCTGAAAGGAAATCAAAAAATTCGGTTGGAAGCTATTCCATTTGATTCTACGAAAATTTAAAACTTCAGCTTCAATTTCTAAACCCTGGATATCAAAAATCAATCGGTCATGGATTTTAAATCCCATGCGGTCGGCATAACTTTTTTCAATGGAAACAAAAGGTTTTTCGGGCCCATCGGATTTGTAAGGCCCTGGAAATGGTGGGCCTGAAATAATTTCTTCAGACTCTAAGAGCTCTCCTCGAAATGTCAAATTCAGTCCACGGTTGCGAAAGCGCGCGTCTTGTTCTTCTTCGCGGGTTTGGTAGTTGTTTGAACTATTTACTTTTTCAAAATTTTTACCATTCACTTGTAGTAATCTAGCCCGTACCATTGGCGTGATATTTTGAAGAGGCATTTCAAGACTTTTAAAGTCTTTGATGAGTTCAGGAAGTTGTTCATCTTGTATATCAAACAAAAAGAGCGAAGGAATTTTTTTATCCTGACTGATCTCAAAATCTTTTTTTAAACTGGTTTTAATTTGCGGTAGCAAATTTAAAAGCAGACTTGATAAACAAAGAACGGCAAAAAGTGTTAGGCTTTGTTCTTTTTTGCGGTAAAGACCCTTCATCGAAAATCTAATTTGCCACGGCCCTTTGTTTTGCAATAAGCGAAGTGCTTGTAAACAAAGCCAGCCCAATCCAACAAACAAACAACTGACAGCGATGAGTGTGGCAAAGAAAATTCCACCAATTTTAAAGGAATGGCTTGTCCATATGCAGAGGCCGTAAATAGCAATTAAAAGAGGTGCATACAAAAATGGATTTTGCAGATGGAAACCTTGCTGAAGTCGTTGCTCTTGAAAAAGCTGATTGGGTTTTAATTTCTGTAATTCATAAAGATAGGGGGCCACCATCAACAAATGGATCAAAGTGCTTAAAGAAAACGCCATAATGACAGAAGAAACTGTGAGCGTGGCCTTCAGGTTGATCGGGGTCACCTGTTGAATCAGTTGAATCATTAAGGGTAGAAAAAGGACAGTGCACAGAAGGGCTGGAATAAGGGCTAAGCTGCTTAAAATAAATGACTGCAGCAAGTAAATTTTTTGAATTTCGAAAGTCGTAATGCCAAGAACTCTTTCGATAGCCATGTCTTTTAATTTTTTAGAAAGATAAAGTCGGAACAGATAAAGCCCACCAAGGGAAGACAACAACAACACAATCAATGAAGACAGCCCCAGATAGTCGGTTAAATATTGCAGTTGTCTGAGCGAACTTTTACCAGCAGATTCTGAGCTTTCAATTTGAATTCCAGGATCTGGTAGTTGTTTTTCAAGTTGAACAACAATTTCGTCAATTGCTTTTTGATTCATACTTGAATCTTTAAATTTAAATAACTGGCTGACGCTAAAAGTGCTGCCGAATTGAATCAATCCAGTTTTTTCAAGCCATTTTTGTGAAATAAAAACCCGTGGGGCCAGGTTGGCCAAACGAAAAGTTTGTGAGGCATCCTTAGTAATATATTCTGCGACTTCAAATTCGACATTGCCCAGTTTGATTCGATCGCCGATTTGAGCTTTTAAATAATATTGAACTTCGGGATAGGCCCATAGAATTGGGCGGTCCTGTGGAAAGCGAAAACTTGGGTCCTGATTCAATTCCTTTCCCGACGACAATTTCAACGATCCATAAAAGGGGTATCGGTCATCTATGGCTTTGATCAAAAGCAGTTTGGAGACCCCGGCTGGAACAGAAGATCCCATAGCAAAAAAATCATAAAGGATAGATTTTTCTGAAACGGGATCTAGTGTTTGTCGAATCAAAGCATTTTCTGGTTCTGTAAAGCTTCTGCGCACCGAGACTGCTAAATCGGCAGAAAGAATCTGCTTCGAATTATTTTGGATAAAGTTTTCAATCGAAGTCTTGAAGGCCTCGATGGATAAGAAGCCGATTAAACCCAAGCTCAGATTCAGAATTAAAATAAAATTCAAAGCGCGATGCCGAAAAAGCTCTCGCAGGGCAAGCTTAAAAATCAATGGACTGACTCCTGCAGGATGCCGTTTTGTAATCGAAGTTTGCGTTGGCATTTATTGGCCAAACTTTCACTGTGGGTCACAAGGACTGTCGTCATTTTTTTTCTTTTGACCAAATCAAAAAACAAATCCATGACAGAGTCCCCAGTTTCAGAATCTAAGTTCCCACTGGGTTCATCTGCTAAAAGAACTTTTGGTTCTGTAATCAGGGCCCGGGCAATGGCCACACGTTGGGATTCGCCGCCGCTGAGCTGATGTGGAAAATGGTCAAGCCTGTGACCAAGCCCTAGTTCAGTCAAAAGTTTTTCTGCACGGACTTGAATATCTTTTTGTTTCAAAATTTCTAATGGCATCATGACGTTTTCAAGGGCTGTCAGATGGGAAATCAAATGGTACTGCTGAAAAACGAAACTTAAATTTTCAGCACGAAATTTTGTAATTTGGTTTTCATCCATGGCGGTCATATTTTGACCATTGATTTTGATTTCACCATGATCTGGCCTTTCAAGCCCTGCCAACAATGAAAGCAAAGTCGATTTGCCACTGCCCGAGCGGCCGACGATAGCAACGATTTCGCCTTCATGAATTTCTGCATTCAAACTTTTAAGAATTTGAATCTGCTGGGCGCCTTGGAAGAAGGATTTTTTTAATTCAGAAATTTGAAGACTCATAATAATCCTTTGATCGATTTAAACATGTGATCGCAAATGATGCGATGACCTTTTTCATTCGGGTGCATGCCATCGGCTTGATTCAATTCAGGCTTCCCGGCGACACCTTCAAGCAGAAATGGCACAAGTGGAATTTTGAATTTTTTGGCAAGCAGTGGAAAAATATTTCGGTACTCTTCAGTGTATTTTTTGCCGTAGTTGGGTGGCATGGCCATGCCGACAAGGATCACTTTAATTTTTTCAGCTTGAACTTTTTCAATGGCAGAGGACAGATTTTTTTCACTCTCTTTGTGATCAAATCCGCGCAGCCCATCATTGGCCCCAAGGGCTAAGATGATCCAATCAGGGCGACCACTTTTTGAAGACAGAACCCACTTCAGTCGGCTGGTGACGGAAGATGAAGTAGAGCCACTGACTCCTGAGTTGATCACTTTCCATTTGTGGTTTGGCCGTTGAAGTTCGGTGTTCAATTTGGTTTCAAGCAATGCAGGATAGGCCGATTCTTTCGCGACCCCAAGACCTTCTGTTAAAGAATCCCCGAGGATTAAAATTTTAGTTTCTGAATTTTCAGCGAAAGCAGTAGGCATTAGCGAAAATGTACAATTGCAGAACGAAAAGTTAAGAAGCAGTGAGATTAAAAAAAAATAGAGTTTCATTTCTGAAACTCTATTGAGATTTACACTTAATGGCCAGAATTTTATGAATTGATTCTTAGCACATATTTGTGAGTCGTTGGGACTTAGTAACGGTTGCCGCCGCCACCGCCGCGTCCACCACCACCGAAACCACCACGGCCTCCGCCGCCGCCTCCGCGTCCACCGCCGAAGCCGCCACGACCGCCACCACCTTCACGGGGAGCTTGTGGACGTGCTTCAGATACGTTGATGTTACGGCCTTCAAAACTTTGACCGTTTAATTTTTCGATAGCAGCATCAGCTTCGCCATCATTTGCCATTTCAACAAATCCGAAACCTTTGCTTCTGCCAGTTGCGCGATCAGTGATCACTTTTGCAGAATCAACAGCGCCGAATTCAGAAAATTTAGCTTGAAGAGCTGAATCATCGATACTGAATGATAGATTGCCTACGTATAATTTTTTACCCATAAAACCTCCTAGGTTGGGTGACCCGCGGAAGCCATAGAGAAAAAACTCACGAACACTCACGGGGAACAATAAAGCCAGAAAAATCCTGACTTGCCTTAAGAATATACAGATTTTTTTTAAAAATCACTTATTTTTTATGAACGCATATTATCGAATTGTAATGGAACGGCGAAGCTTCCCCCTCTGATCAGGGCCATGGTGGCCTGAAGCTCGTCAATGCTTTTAGAGGTCACGCGGATCTTGTCATCCATGATTTGACCTTGGACCTTCAGCTTGGATTCCTTAATATTATTAAGGATTTCCTTAGCCACCTCGCGGTCAATACCCTGTTGCAGCAAGACCTTTTGCCGTAACATTTTACCACCCGCGGGCTCGACCTTTTCGAACTTAAGAACCTTAATATCAATCCCGCGTTTGTGGAATTTAGTTTGAAGGATATTCTTCATGGCCTCCATTTTATAGTCATCATCCCCAAGGATTATGATTTCTTTTTTGTCCCACTGAACTTCAGATTTGGAACCTTTGAAATCATAACGTCCTTCAATTTCTTTGCGTGACTGATTGATTGCATTATCAGCTTCTTGCAAATCGATTTGTGAAATGATGTCAAACGAAGGCATGAATTATACTCCTACTTTTTTAGTGGTGGGCGTGACCGTGTAAACCGTGGGCATGGCCGTGGGTTAACTCTTCAAGGGTCGCATCACGAACAAGGACCATTTCAATATTGAAAATTAAATCTTGTCCTGCCAATGGGTGGTTTCCATCCAATGTGACAGTCTCGTCAGTCATTTGAGTCACTCGAACAACTTTAGTTTGTTCACCTAAATCCAATTGCAAAAAACTTCCAATTTTTAAATCTGGAATATGAGCAAGCTCGGCTTTAGGAACGTCCATTTTCATTTTTTCTTCAGGCAAACCGTAGGCTTCAGCCGCATTAATATTCACAGTTTTTTTATCGCCCTCTTTAAGGTCTTTGATTTCAGCTTCTAGGGCGGGAATGATCTGGCCTGCGCCTTCAAGAAATGGAAGGGGTTGGTTAGCTTCTGAAGCGTCAATAACGGCGCCATCAGTCCCTTTTAATACATAATTGAATGCAAACACGCGACGGCTCATAGTCTCTCCTTCAAAAGAATTTATAGCAGGTATAAGTACCTATTTTGAGAAGCTTTTAATCAATATCCAGGGAAATGACAATCTATTAACGAGTGCTTGAAATGCTTTCAAAACACAGGGTATAATTAAGGTAAGACCAAGAACGACCACGTAGGGGTGTTTAATGCATGGATTAGCCTCAGCAAGGTCCTTACTGCTCAATTCAAGTTATGAGCCGATGAGGATTGTGAGTTGGCAAAAAGCATTGATTTTATGGTTTCAGGGAAAAGTCGATATACTTGAGTATCATTCGACGGTGGCCAGATCCTCGAAGGCCAGCTTTCAGCTCCCAAGCGTTTTAAAACTTCGAAATTATGTCAGACCTCGAAATAATCAAAGCGTCAGGTTTTGCCGTGAAAATGTTTATGTTCGCGACAACTACACATGCCAGTACTGCGGGATACAATTTTCGCCAAAGCAATTAACTTTAGACCATGTGGTTCCGGCGTCCAGGCAAGGGGCGAAAAGCTGGACCAATGTGGTTTGTGCTTGCCGAGATTGTAATCAGAAAAAAGCCGATCGAACTCCGGCACAGGCCCATATGCCTTTGTTGAAAGAGCCAAAAATGCCCGCATGGTTGCCAGTTCATGATTTTGATGCCAAGATGAAACCCATTCCTTCAGTATGGAGGCAGTATCTCAGCTATAAGGTGGGTTAGGGTTGCATTACCGAATTGAACAACTAAAGTACGAGCAAGTTTTACCGCTGAGACAAAAAGTTTTGCGCCCCCTTCTTCGTCCTGAAGATTGTGTTTATCCAGAAGACAAAGAAATCACGACCTTCCATGTGGGTTTATATTATTCAGATCAATTGATTTCTGTATCCACTATGATTTACCAATCAGCAAAAGATTTGAATGCGGGATGCCCTTATCGACTGCGTGGAATGGCCACTGAAGAAAAATATCGGGGACAAGGATACGGCGAAAAAGTTTTGCAAGCGGCCATTGATATATTGCTTTCAAAAAGATGTGATCTTGTGTGGTGCAATGCGCGTTTAAAGGCTTTTTCGTTTTACGAAAGATTTGGTTTTAAATATCAAGGGGAACTTTTTGAAATTCCTGAAATTGGTCCCCACAAAGTCATGTACAAGCAGTTGATTCCTCGTTAACCTCGAGGGATGAAAGATCAATTCTCAAAAATTCTTACTCAAAAAGTCACTGAAATTGTCAGTGAAACCAACGGCATTACTCTTGTTGAAACTCTGAACTTGTTGATTTCGTCAGACCTAGAAACGCAAAGTCCTGGGGCCCATAAACTTGTTAAAGAGTTTCGGGATTCTATTGATCTTTTTAAGACCAATAAAATTGATATTCACAGACTGCTTGAGCACCCCGTGTCTGAAGCTTTTTTTAATTTCTTTAAAAGTTTTCCATTGAAATACAAAGAAGAGCATATCCACTTAACGGGCGCTTTGACCGCTGAATTTTTATTTCCCCACATTCAAAAGCTGATGAATGGTCCCCATAAAAGCTTATACGAACAAAAAATCAAAACAGCCTATGGATTACAGTCCTTAGAAATTAAATCTGAAAAAGATGTTGATCAATTGATTCGCTTAAAAGAAAACGAAGGCTTTTCGACCTACTTAAAAATCTTATTTCTTCCGCAGCTTATTTTTATTTCGCGTGAAATCCATGCCCTCGCTGCAGAACACATGGCCCAAGAGCTTTATCATAAATACAATGTGGGGCAGATTCGATTAAAATTTTCCCTTTCGCGTTCGTCTTCAAATTCCAGCGAGCAAATTCCTGGTTTAGATCAAGTGACCCCAGAAGATGTCGTGCTTGGACTATTTGAAGGCTTTCGTAAATTTCAAAAAAGCCATCCCGATTTTCAATTTGTGCTTTCACCGTCATTTCGAAAAGAAGCCCATCATTTTGATTCGAGCAAGTATAAAACTCGCCGTGATCATTTTATGGCCCAAGTGAATGAAATTGTTCGCATGATCGATAAATATCCAGAACTCAGTGGTTATCTGACTGATGTGGACACCGTGGGTGATGAAAAAGAGCTTTATCGCAAAGAGCATTTCAATGAAATGCAAAGCGGATTTCGCAAACTGCAATACCGTGGGTTTAAAATTAGATCCCATCACGGCGAAACTTTTCACACTTTGAAAAAGGGAATCCAGGCGGTGGATAATGCCATGAATATTTGGCACATTGATACCCTAGAGCATGGTGTGAGTTTGGGAATTAATCCAAATTTATATTTTCATAGACTTTACCAAGAGGTCCGCAAAAAAAATCAGAAGTCACAACCTATACTGGCAACAGATAGCACCTACCGTGAACTTTGCGAGTTGGATTGGGGAACTTCAAAAGATGTTTTAAGTAAGCTGTTGAATGGTCAAAAATTGTCAGAAGATGAAAACATTCTGTTTGTAAAAGCAAAATTCCATACGGCGAGGGAAGTGGAACATTATCAACACGACGTTTTGAATCGTTTGATTCAAAAAGGTGTTACTTTGATTTCCTTGCCATCATCGAACAACAAATTGACTGGTAAATTTGAAGACTACAAGGATCATCCCTTTTCTTGGTGGGAAAAGAAGGGTGTGCAATTGGGTGTGGGCACAGATAACTATGTGACCTTGAACACAAACTTTATCCAAGAGATGTTGATTTTATTATACACCGATTCCCATGACTTAAAGATCACAAAATTATTAATGGTTGTAACAGGCGAAAATCGTCGCCCTTACATTAGTCACTTATTATGGAAGATGAGAAAGAAGGTTCAAAATGAAGCTTAAACAATTTTTAAAAGATTTTTTTAGCAAAAAAATGTTGATCATTTTCTTTTTAGGTTTTTCGAGCGGTTTGCCATTGCTGTTAACTGGCGGAACATTAAAAACTTGGTTGGCCAGGGAAGGTGTGGATATCAGCACTATCGGTTATTTTAGCTGGGTGGGTTTGTCTTATTCATTGAAATTTATTTGGGCTCCTCTTTTGGACCGTTTCACTCTGTTTCCAATTGGCCGAAGAAGATCGTGGATGATTGGGACACAGGTTTGTTTGATGCTGGCCATTGCTTCATTGGGATTTTTCGATCCAAAATTTTCCATCGAAATGATGGCAGGTATTGCAGTTTTGATTGCGTTCTTTAGTGCAACTCAAGATATCGCCATCGATGCTTTTCGTCGCGAATACTTAAAAGAAGAAGAGCTTGGTATGGGTTCAACTTTGAATCAGTACGGTTATCGTATCGCGATGTTGCTTTCTGGGGGGATCGGAATTGGAATGGTTGGATCTAGCTTTCTGAATCTAACCTGGAATCAGCTTTATTTTGTCATGGCTGGCTTTATGTCTGTTGGAATTTTATTTACTCTATGGGCGCCCGAGGCCCCTGTGTCAGGTAATGATCAGCCAAAGACACTAAAATCTGCTGTCATCGATCCTTTCAAAGAATTTTTGACCCGGGATAAAGCTTTAGTCATTTTGTCATTCGTCTTTTTGTTTAAATTAGGTGATGCCCTGTCAGGCGCTATGTTGAATCCATTCTATGTACAAATGGGTTACAGTAATGAAGACATTGGATTAATTGCAAAAATGTTTGGTTTAACAGCTTCGTTGGTTGGACTGTTTATCGGCAGTGTCATTATTTATTCAATGGGAATTTTAAGATCCCTTTGGATTTTTGGAATTCTGCAAGCGCTTTCAACGGCCATGTTTGCTTTGATCACATACACTGGGCCTGTGAAATGGGCCCTGGCAGTTTCAGTCATTTTCGAGGATGTTTCATCTGGAATGGGGTCCGCTGCCTTCGTTGCCTATCTTGCGGCACTCACAAACAAGAAGTACACAGCCACCCAGTACGCAATACTATCAAGCTTGGCCACTGTTGGACGAAATTTCTTTTCTGGATTTTCAGGCAACATGGTTAAGGCTTTAGGTTGGGAAACATTTTTTTACACCTGCGGTATGATTGCCATACCAGGTTTAATTATGCTTTTTGTTGTTAGCCGGGCCGCAAGGGGCGGGGAATCTGAAGCACAAAAAATGATGCAAGGGCAGCGTGCTTAGTTCGCGCTGTCTGCTTGAGTCGTAGGTAACTGCGAAATTTCGTTTTGGATCCAGCTTTTATAATAAGATACGCGACTGTACTGTGACCAAAGAGCGCAGTAATTTATTTTTTTATGTCGACTGGATTTTTTTGGATCTGGGCACAATGTTTTGTCAGAGCCTGCAGCTGAATATAAATTTGAATCCACAGTGATATTTGCTGTTGGATTCAGGGGCGAATTAAGGCGAATGTTTTTTGCAATACCTATAACATAGAGCTGATCTTGAGTTCGCACAAAGGCTGGTCCGCCAGAGTCACCTTTGCAAATGCCACCTTTTTTTTGTTCGACATAGAAGGTTTTTTTATCTGAAGAAAGACTTAAGATATTTAACTTTTTGGATCGCAGTTGGTCTGCTCCAGAAAGAGCTGTTCCATCGAATCGGGTCGCGCCAAAACCCAGGGCCAGAAACTCTTGGTTTGGAGTTTCAAATTTTTCAGTCGATGTGAAATCAGCCACTTGCAACTGTTCAGGGGCATTATTTTTTAAAACAATAAGGGCCACATCATTTTCCGTTTTTGTTCGTCCAGGACAGGTTGATTCAAAATTATACTGTGGGTGAATACGAAAGT
>DGYJ01000027.1:697-6591 GCA_002396665.1 Bdellovibrionaceae bacterium UBA5009 | reverse complement strand
CTGTGGGTGAATACGAAAGTGTGAAATTTTTAAAATTTTTCCATTAGAATGTGCTGCGGGATCAAAACTTTGTGTCCAATAAACTGTATAAGACTGTGGATTGCCACCTAAGCAGTGGGCTGCAGTCAAAATAACTTTGGGATGAATTAAGGTCCCTGTGCAAAGAGTGTAGGAGCCATCGCCCTCTTCTGCGTGGATATAAACTGTTGATTTGGCTTCACGGGATTTCATAGAAACATTTTTGCCAACCACAGAGTCTGCATGATTTTTGATTAAATTTTTTGGCTGCAAATGACTATTTTTTTGACAACTAAAAATCGCAAATAATGTTACAGCGACTAAAAATTTACATTGGAAAGGGAAGCTTTTATAAGTCATTGAGTTCATTGATTCGGAAGCTACTCTGCCTTGAAATGAATGACAATTTAAACTGCGACCATAAAAAAAATATAGGCCCTGAGCTCAAAAAAGCCCCTGAGCTCGATTTTATAAGGTTAGAGAGCCTTATTTTTTGGTTCAAGTCTTGCTTAGGTTTTCTACGCGATTGTGATGTTAAGCCGAAGCAATGGGGAAATCATGCATTCTGGTGTTGGTTTGTTAAAGATTTTAAACAGCTCTCTTTCAACGAGGGTCATCTATTGGAATGTATTGGCTTCAGCTTTGCTTTTTGGTGCTGTATCGCAAGCGGCGATGACCCAAACACTTCCTGCAGGCATCAATAGTCCAATGTTTAAATTTGGCCAAGTCACTGAAGTTGGTCAAAGTTACGATACGAATGGAAAGTTATGGAAAACTGGAGATTTAAAGTCTGTCCAGTTTGATGCAAAAACACTTTCGCAAATTGCCCCTAAAGCGAAAACATTAATTGATGTTTTGAATACGATTGGCCACGAAAAGTATGGCGATAGCTTGAGCTTTGGCGTTCTTAAATTAGATTTGCAACCTGAGGTGAAATATTTTGCTCCTGTTTTTGCTCGGGGAATTACTCAGAATTGGACATTGGCCTTAGCCGTACCGACTGTGACTTACACAAATAATGTTAAAGTCACGAATGTGCTTTCAAATGCAGAAGTTTATAAACAGCAATTCGGTGGCATATCCGAAGACCTTGCAACAGCCTTAAACACTGATATTAAAGCCGAAGCCATGAATGCCATTGAATCCAAGGGCTATAAACCGATTTCAAGCCGGGAAGAAAAATTTGTCCATGATCTGCAATTAGTAAGCTTATATAAACTTTACGAGCAAGGGCCATCTACAATTGTTCATACTGCTTACCTACAACTTCCAACAGGCCCTAAATATGATCCAGATGATTTGCTTGCTCTGAACATGTCTGGGCAGACGTCTTTGGAAAATGTTGTGTCCTACGCGTACACAACAAACTTAGGAATTAAATTGATACCATCAGTAGCGTACTTGCACTACCTGCCTGATCAAATTGTAAAGCGTGTTCCTGTGAATGAAGATGACGTTTTACCTGATGAAAGTTCGAAGGAAACTGTGACCCGTCAATCAGGTTCTCGGTGGACTTACAAAGCAGAGGCCGAGTATCTGTACAAAGATAAATTTAAATTTACTGCAGGTTACGCCATAACGGATCGGGCCAATGACGGCTATTCAGGTTCGCACCGCAGCAGATATGATCTTTTAGAAAAAGACACCTGGGCTAAAGAACAAATTGCATCAGTCGGGATTGCTTACGATGCAGTGAATAGCTACTTTAAAAAGCAGTCTTTGATTCCATTCATCATATCCTACGACATCTCTGACGTTATTCGAGGACAAAATACGGTTCGAAAATTGATTCAAGAAATTAATTTTATTATGTTTTTTTAATTGACGAGGGGTATTGAAAAATGGGTTTATTAAATTTGCTCAATGGGGGGAATTTGAAAAAAACAAATGGAATTTCATTTCTATTTTTATTGTTCTTAATTTCTTCCTGCTCGCCGCCAAATTTGGAAGTGAAGAACTACCAAGCCCCGCTGATGGATTTAGATGTTGATGAAGAACTTGCATTTGATGAAGATCCTTTGCAGCAAAAAGGATTTCAAATTTCTTGGAATGGAAAAATTGATTCCGAACAGTATCTTGAAGCCCTGGATCTGATGGCCCAGGAAGCTGATCGAACAAAAAATAAAAAAATGATTTCCCAGGTTTCTGTTTTGACGGATCGGCTCTATCAAACACAAAATGCAGTTCAAACAGTTCCCTTTGAGAAAACCCCGTATGTGGAAATGCTTTTAGCTAAAGCAACTCCTCAGGTTAAAATCAGCGTTGAAAAATTGGATCTTCGCCTTCGAGCAGACATTGCCAAATTAAAGGCCATGATTTTATCTACTAGCGAAAGCTTTGCTTGGCCCCAAAAGGCGACATTTGAAGAGTCAATTTCAGCTGCAAAAAATTATGCACAACTTGCGCTACAAAAAATTCCTGGATTGAAGTTGCATCAATTGATTGCAGAGCCCATTCAAAAAGAACTGCAAAAGCAAATTGATGCAAATTTAAAAGTCATGACCGATTTCAACGAAGAATTGAATTCCAAGCAGACTTTAGTCAACGCCCTTGGTGTGGTTTCAAAAATCACTACATTTTATAATGTGGATTTAGATGATGCGACTAAAAAAATGCTTTCCGATGCGCAAGCACTGAGTCAAACAATTGATGGATTTAGTGATGGCAAAGGGGCTTTGCGCGCAATTCTTTCCATTTGGTTAATGCTCGATGATAGTCAGAAAGAAACATACATTCAGCCACTGGCCCCAGAACTTTACGATTTTTTAAAAAAGAAAGACGAAAAGGGCATTCGTTGCTTAATGCGTGACAAAGAATGCTCTGATGTTTTCGGACTTTTAGTGAAGAAAGTTTTTATTATTCCTAAAGTGAAAAAATATGGTCTTGAGAAATTAAGACAGGATTTGAACTTGGGAACTTATCAGTATGTGCGAATTGTTCTTGAGCAAGAAATTGTTAAATTTTTGCCCCAAATTGCACCTGCAGTGAACACCGAGATTGATCTTCAATTCAATGAAGAGATTAAAAAAGTTGAAGTGGTGAAGGCCGATGTCCCTGGTTATGTGAAGGGCCTTGTTTTGAAGTGGGCTTCGGAAAATTTGGATCAAAATAATTTGTCTTCCTACGAAAATGCAAAAGCTCGCATCACGATCAATGCCCAAGGTAAAGTCAAATTGAAATCAGTTGTCAGTCCTGCTGGGTCTGCATTTTCAACAAGCAGTTCGGCCATTGGCTCTGGATTTGCTTTGTCTTCTACATTGTGGCAGGCGAAGACGATGTCTTCTGCTAAGTACCGTAGAACAGTCATCGAACAAGTTAGTAAAATTTTAGGATTTGGTGGTGTTGAAATTCAGCCCCATGAAATTCGTCAAGGACTTGTGCGCGCTTTACATCAGGCAGATAAACCGTTTAACCTTGTGTCAGCGCTTTCTAATAATGATGCCTTTGGTATCGAAGACATTATGCCTTTAACGACTCCGTACTCTCGGGCTCGTGCCACGACTGGTTTTAATATGTCAGCAAAGGCACAGTCACAGTTGTTTAACGGCCTTGTCAGCCAAATGGATTATTATAAGGATTGGAAAGCCAATGATTTTGACAAGTATCTTGCAAAAATTGATGCCGCGGACATTTTAGACCCAAGCGGTCCAAAAACTGGTCAGAAAATTTTCAACAAAGCGGACTTCTTTTTGTTGTCTTTTGCACATACAGCATCGTTGTTGAATAATTTAAGTAAGGATCAAACTCAGTTTGTGCTTCTGACTTCTTCTGGCGAAGTGGTTCCGACAAATTTGGCCAATACAACTGGTCAGCCAATCACCATGGCGGCGGCTGTGGATATCATCAATGGGCAAAGACAACTTGTTGCTGATCCAGCAGATGTGGCCAGATGGGTTATTTCCTTTAAAAAGTTTATGACTTCAACGCAAGGTCTTGAAAAAACAAAAGTTAAAGAGTTATTAACAAAAGACAATGAAGGTTTAAGTCCAATTCAAAAAATTGTGAACTCGCAACAAGATTTACGCGATTTAACAGTCGCCATGGGGAATTTTTTGGCGAGCCAAGCGATTGATTCGAATAATTTAGTTGTTGATAGCGTTGATTTGACGACCAAAAACAAAACTGTTCAAAGTTATAAAATCGAAAGTCAGTTGCTTGTGATGGAGGCCTTATTAGATGCCTACGATCAAAGCCAATCGAAAACACATTTGTGGGCGTGCTTCGATATTTATAAAGCGATGATTGCTTCATACAATAACGAATCTGTTTATTTTGATTTTGCTGGCCGAGCACCAAACCTATTGGAAGCGGCACGTATGGTGAGAGTGTTTAACCGCTTGTCGAATTATCTTAGCCCTTCAGAGAAGGCGTCTTTGAAATCAAGATTGGATATTTGGCAGAAAAAACTTCTTCAGATGAACTAAGATCAAAAGATTTTCTTAGGCAGGCTTTTTATCTTTGGGTTTGATTCTGGGTCGAATAAGATCTGTCACCGGGCTGTTTGGATGATGGTGAATATAGTATGCGACCCATTCTTTTTCGTCAGGCTTTAATCCCATCATAATCACTTCATCTAAAATTTTATTAACCTTTGCTAACACGCTAGAGCGTTGAACTATATTGGTCTCGGTCATTAGATAGACATCGTAAAGTCTAAGCCCAAGCTTCCATTGCGATTGGTTGACAAATATGTCGATTGTATCCAGATCTCTGTCGTCGAAATCCTGCAAGCCAAGGTCTTTCATGCTCCAATTCAATGGTAGTAGCGAAAGAAAGTAGATCATTAAGTTAAGATCTACAGGGATTTCTTTTTTGAGCACGCCAGAAATTATTGTAGCCAATAATTGCTTTTGCTTGTCTGTGAAAAAATGTGGGGCCACTTTTGCTTTTGCAATGGATCTAAACAGATACTCCATGGCTTGGCTATTTGTGGGATTAACACGTAGGCATTCGATAATGAGATCAATTTTTTTCAAAGGATCAAATTGTTTTTTTGCACGCAGCATATATTGCACTTCAATAGGGAATGAAAATCCACTTTGAACAAATACGGCTTCACCCCAGGCAATTCCTAGTATCGCGCCAACGGCATATCCAGCCAAAGACATCATGGGGAAGGCGTTGTGAAGCGCCAAATGCGCTAAAATGACAACAGCCTGCGCAGCCATGATGAAAAATGCAGAGGGAAAATAAATTGTTTTTTTCATTCGCGGCGGAATAAAAATAAAAGCACGATAATTTTTTTGCCCCAGTAAAACAAAGTATGCTCCCATCACAGCACAAAGCGCAGTTACAGAGTAGGACATTGGCTGGGACTTGAAGACATATGTTTTTAACAAAAAGCCAGACAGGCCACCTAGCACATAGGTTGCAATGTAAAGCAGGGATCCAATTCTTAATTCTAGATAGGTTGAAAAAAATAAAAGCATGACGACGGCAGAGACCAGCAGCAGGGGGTTGTTAAACACAAAGAATTTTTCGATCACTTGAATGGGCTGCATGGAATCAATTTGGAATCCTGAAAAGTTCACAATTGAATGCAACGAAAAGTAGCACGCTAACAACACGACACAAATTGTGGCGTAGGGAATTCGATATATTTTGGCGTGCAAACCAAGGGGCAAAATGATCATATTTTTTTGTCGGTAAATATTTGTTATTCCTTAAGATATTTGATTTTTAAAATTGAAAATATGTTGCGCCACATGTCGATTTTAGGCCTTTGGTCCGCAGCCCAGATGAATGACCTAGGCTTAGTGCGTGGCTTTTGATTTCAGATCGATTCTGTGAGGTTGAGTTTTTGCAAAAACAAGACTATAAATTTGAGCTTCTTCAGCAGTGGAGTGGTGGCCGAGTGGCTGATGGCGCACGCTTGG
>DGYJ01000027.1:0-528 GCA_002396665.1 Bdellovibrionaceae bacterium UBA5009 | reverse complement strand
CACGCTTGGAAAGCGTGTTTACGTTAATAGCGTAACGAGAGTTCGAATCTCTCCCACTCCGCCAAATGCCATAACGAATTTGGTTTTCTTGAGGACAGGAAAACCGCAAAGCCTCGAAAACAGGCAGTAATAAAAACAATAACTTAAGCTGCACGAAGAAAATTAAATTTTTCAAATCATCACAGAAAATCACGATCCGTCACGAGCGTTGGCTACTTTTTGGCTACGCCGTGGCTACTTTAAGACAGCAAATCAAACTATCGGCTAGAATGATTGAATGCTTTGGTTGTTTAGATGATTCAAAAATTGTCCTAAGATAATATTTAGCAGGGGTAAAAAGTGGATCAAAATCGATTGAATAAAAAGTATTTAGTGTGGTTGCTTCTCGTAATATTTTATTTAGTCACTAGATTCGGATTCAGCAGCCAATTGGATTCATTTGGCCAATACGCTTCTTATATTTTTGAAGTCGTTTTAGTGCTCATCGCGATTATAATTTCTGGCCGGGAGCTTTTAACTTTTATTAAA
>DGYJ01000127.1:55930-59194 GCA_002396665.1 Bdellovibrionaceae bacterium UBA5009 | reverse complement strand
GGTCCAGGCCCCATCGCTCCAGAAAAAGAAGACGAGGCAAAAACACGCAAAGTTGGTAGCTCATCTGCAGCCTTGGTGGCTTTTTTTTGATTCATTAAATATAAAAACAAGGCCACATACACTGTCGTTAAGAAAAGGAGGAAATTTTTCATTTATTTACCACCAAATTCCTCTTCTTCGTTTGAAGAAATAGTAATCAAAACCAAGGCAACGCCCAGCACCCACCCAGGCAAAAACCAAATGCATGGCTAAAAATGTTTTAAAAAGATCTTCATAGACTGGATCAGAAATAAAAAGCCAATTCAGTGTAAAAAGGACAGCAAGAAGCGACATCGGCCGTACGACGTAGCCAATAATGTAGGAAATAGCCAGGGCCAATTGGAATCCTAAAATCACAAAGGCAAATCCCTGCCAGTGGGTGACGATTTGTGAGGCCATCAATACTTTGTACCACTCTGGAGCATGGCTTAGCGGCAAAAATTCTGAAATCTGTTCAGCTAATTTGGGTTGGTAAAGAAAGTCACTTTTCAAACGAACAAGAACTTGTTGCAAATAATAATATCCCATAAAAATTCTCAAAAAAGACAATGGCACTAAATGGCCGACATATTTTATGGATTCAAGAAATGAAACAAACATGTCCTATTTAACCTTATTCCTTGGGCACAGGTCAAAAAGAAAGCATTCATCACAACCCGGAGATCGAGCCTTACAGGTTGTCCGTCCATGCTGGATCAAATAATGGGACAACATCACCCATTCTTTAGTATCAAAAAGTTTCATCAGATCTTTTTCAATTCGAATGGGATCTTCATGGCGAGTCCAACCTAAACGCTGACTTAAACGCCCAACGTGGGTGTCCACGACAACCCCGGTAGCCAAACCAAAACAATTTCCCAAAACGACATTGGCTGTTTTGCGACCAACCCCTGGAAGTTCGACTAACTTTTCAAGGTCCTGTGGAATTTCTGAATGGTGCAGATCAACTAATTTCTGAGCAGCACCGATCAAATTTTTTGCTTTGTTTTTATAAAATCCTGTCGAATGAATTATTTTTTCGACTTCCTGCTGATCCGCCGCCGCCAAGGATTTTGGGTTAGGGTAGCTAGCAAAAAGAAAAGGAGTCACTTGATTGACCCGTTCATCAGTACATTGAGCCGAAAGTATTGTCGCTAAAAGTAACTGATACGCGTTTTCGTGCTCAAGAGCACAATGGGCATCAGGATATTTTTTTTTCAGTTTCTTAAGAACGGTTTGGGATTTTTCTTTATTTAACTTCATCGCCATAAATATGGCTAGGCTTCGTCGGTTCCAAAATCACCGATGGCTTCCACTGGACATCCGTCCATGGCTTCTTTGCAGGCAGCAACCTCATCTGGACCTTCGGGCTGCTTAACCACAAAGGCATGTCCATCTTCTTCGTGCATTGCAAAGTTTTTAGGGGCCGAAAGAACACAGGCGTCGCAAGCAATACAAGATTGATCTACAAACATCTTCCCTGGTGTATTTTCTTTCCACTTTGTCTTTAACTCTGCCATTAAAACCTCGACCTTCTAGACATTGGCCAAGCTCTCATTTTTAGGTTTTTAAGTCAAATAAGTCTTCACGACAGAGGTCTGATTTTCACCCCAGCCCCTTTATGGACTACGGCTTGGCCCGCTTTCAGAGTAAAATAAAATATCGCAGGAGGATGTATGGTTGAAGCCCAGGAAGGTCCAAGACCCCCCGTTGAAGCCGAGTGGAATCAAATTTTGGATTTTTTAAATAAAAATCTTCGCTCAGATAAGGCGTGGTCCATTACAAATGAATACCCCACAGCCCTTCACCCATCGAATCTGCACAACATTCGCATCGTGAAGCAAAATAACGACATTGTATCCCATGCGGTTGTAAAACCTTTGGTGATTAAATCCCCACATGTCATTTTCAAAGTGGCTGCCATAGGTTCTGTCGTCACAGACGAAAGCTATCGAAAACAAGGTTTGAGTACGAAAATTTTGCAAAATTGCATAGATTCCAGCCTGCAACAAAACTGTGACATTGCCATTTTGTGGACCCATCTTCATGACTTTTACAGAAAAATGGGATTTGAGCTTGCGGGAAGCGAAATCAGCTTTGTGATTGATCAAAATCTGGCTGAACAAAACTCACAAATTCGCTATTCAGCAGATCCAAAAGTTTCTGCTGAATCCATTCACCGTCTTTACTCTTTGCACACAGTTGGTACGGCGCGGACCCTTGAGGAAACTCGTAAATTTTTAAATATCCCCGAAACAAAACTTTACACAGCTTGGGATATGCAAAATCAACTGATCGCCTACGCCATCGAAGGCAAGGGCGCTGATCTTGGCGGGTACATTCATGAATGGGGCGGATCAACGACTGGACTGCTGTCTTTACTGAGCTGGATCCGAACATCAACAGGTCAAAACAAAACTATTATTGTCCCTAGACACTCGCAGAATTTGATCGAAAAACTGCGCCTTAAAAATTTAAGTCAACACGATGGCTTTTTAGGCATGATCAAGCTTTTACAATTTGACCAGCTGGCTACAAAGATCAAGCGCGCCTTCCGCGCCGAAGGAATTGCAGATTTCGTACTCGAAAAACGTGATGGGCTTTATTATTTCGGCATTGGACAAGAACTCGTCACAATTGCTGACGAACAAGATATGGTTAAACTTTTATTTGGTCCGATGGATTATCAAGTTCTCGGATTTTTTAGTGATGAAAATGTTAAAAAATTGCAAAAAATACTTCCATTGAAATTTTGGGTGTGGGGTTGGGATTCCGTATGATTCAAAAAATGGCTCGCCTGGCTCTGATTCTGATCGCTACAGGATGTGTATCGACTTCTTGTATGAAGGTTCCAAATCTAAACGATGATTTGGGCGAAATCGTCAATCCTCAAGAAGTTCAAAATCAAATGGAAGCAGCCTGGGGTGACTTTGATCTGAACAATGTCAAAAAAGGGGATTTTTCTTACATCGAAAAAACTGCACAACTTCAAGGTGGCGAGCCCAGCGTAGCTCTTCGTAAAGGAATTACCGTCAGTAATATAGAAAGCGCTAGCAACGGACATTTGTTTACATTTCTTATCCAAAGCGAAGAAATAAATTCAGATCAGCAATCTAAAATGTCCACTCGTGAAAGCAAAGCCTGCTATGACTGCTCTTCTGCAGATGTTTCACAAAAAGATGCAGAAACTGATATCGTGACAAACCCATTTGATAATTTTATTAACAGCTTTCGCATGTGCGGTTC
>DGYJ01000127.1:49646-55745 GCA_002396665.1 Bdellovibrionaceae bacterium UBA5009 | reverse complement strand
GCTTTCGCATGTGCGGTTACCGCTGTAAAAATGCAGATATTTGTGGCGACCTGCAAGTTGACTGTTACAAATTGCAAGTTGAATCTAAACTAGAAACGCCACCAAAAATAATTGCGGCAGCTCCGAATTGCCGCGGCCTTAAAGATTGCAAAATCAACGTGAAGAACATCCAGTTCGTCTATGTCATCAAACAAACTGACCTTGAAACAAAAAAAGTTATTGAATATAAAAGCATCAAGCAAATGAAAGTCAGCCCTGATTTGCCTTTCTTTTCACGCCTAATGGAAAATTGTTTTCAAACTTTTGTAACCATCAAAGAACAAAAATATCCCGTTCAGTTCTGTGAAAAAGTTCAAGATTTTCAACGGGGCACGACTCCATGAAAAGAATCGCCATTTTGCTTTCGGGCTGCGGCAATAAAGACGGCTCCGAAGTCACAGAGGCTGTGAGTCTTGTCATTGCCTTAAGTCAGCAAAATTGCAGACTTACTTTTTTTTCAATCAACAAAGACATTCACCCTGTTCATCATCTAACTGGCGAAATTCAAACCTCTGAAAAAAGAAATTTGATTGCAGAATCTGCAAGAATCACGCGCGGTCCCTGCCATGATCTAAAAAATATTATTTTGAACGACCACGACGCCCTGGCCATTGTCGGAGGCCAAGGCGCTGCCCAACATTTTTCGAATTGGTCAGAAATGAAATCAAAAGCCGAAGTTCAAGCTGATGTTTTAAAAACAATTCAATCCTTTCATAAAGCTCAAAAACCTATTGCGGCAATTTGTATTGCTCCTGCCGTTGTGGCCTGCTCGCTGAAGGGACTTAAGATCAACTTAACATTGGGCTTAAACCCCGATGACAATGCAGAGGTCAACAAAACTGGATGCGAGGCCATTGAATGCCCGTCCAATGATTTTGTCTCTGATCGGGATCATAAAATTATTTCGACGCCAGCCTATATGAATAAAGCCAGCGCCTTTGATGTCTACCAAGGAATTTCAGGACTGGCGCAAGAACTTGTCGAAATGGCTTGAGCCCGTCTAGCTTCCATCGCAAAATAAGAATAAGGTCCAATCTTGCAATGGAAGGTCAGCATGGCGACAGATAAAATTGTTCTTCTTTTTGGTGGAGTCTCTGAGGAAAGATTAGTTTCGACGGCCTCGGCACAAAACATTATTCGTTTTTTACCTTCTTGTGAAGCCTGGTTCATTAACCCCAAAGGTCAAGTGTACTTCGTCAGTGCGGAGGAGCTAAAAAATCACCCCTCACCTTTTCAAAATCTACTTGTACCAAAATCAGCTCCAATGGCTGAAAAACTAGAAGATTTAAAATCAAAACTGCAATCCTGTATTGTTTTTATTGGCCTGCATGGGACAGAGGGCGAAGATGGGCATTTGCAGGAATTTTTCGAAGCCAATAAGATTCCCTACACAGGCTCAGACTCAAAGGCCAGTGCTGTTTGCTTTGACAAAATAAAAGCAAAAACTTTAGCTTTAAAAAATGATTTCCCCCTCGCTGAACAACTTTTTTTGCCTGCACAAAGTAAAAAAATTAAAACTTTTTCGCAGATTGAATCTGAAGTTTTGTCTTTCTTCGCAGCTAAGAAAAAAATTGTCATTAAACCTGTCGCCAATGGTTCAAGCTTTGGATTGCATATCATTCAAAATCAAGAGCAATTGCAAAAAGCTTTTACTGACCTTCAAAAAAATGCGACCTGGGATTATATGGCTGAAGAATTCATTACAGGCCGCGAGCTCACGGTCGGTGTAATGAAAAAATCCGGAAAGCTCATTGCATTGCCTCCTTCAGAAGTCGTTTTAGATTCGGGTCATCAATTTGATTACGCCGGAAAATACCTTGGCAAGGGAACAAAAGAAATTACACCTGCAAATCTTGATGCCGATCAAACATTGAAAGCCCAGCAACTGGCCTTGAAGGCCCATACACTGTTCGAATGCTATGGGTATTCACGCACAGATATGATACTTACAAATCAAGGTCCCTATTTTTTAGAAACAAATACTTTGCCTGGAATGACAAAAGCTTCGTTTTTTCCTCAGCAACTTGAAGCCGCAAAAATCAATGTCCAGACCTTTGTCGATGAAATGCTTGACCAAGCCCAGTCACGATATAAATAGACCTTCGCCCATGGAATCAGTTTTGCATCTTTTTAGAATCAAAAACTAAAAATAATTTTAGATATGATTCTGGGGTTCCATGGATTCACAAAGATTGCAATATTTTGAAAAAATAGAAAATCCGAAACATCGGGAATTTATTGATTCCCTTAGCCATTGCGTCCTCTGCGGCACTGTGCTTGAGCTCAGACACACAAAGAGCGACGAGGAAACCCAAATCCGCGAAGAAGCCCACTGCCCTCAATGCGAAATTAAAACTCGCGCCAAAATTTTTGCATTAAATTAAAAATAGCATTTCTTTGACGCTGACTACGTCAACGAATTGATTTTCGTTTGGTTGCTTAGAAAAGATCCCCTGGGCGAAAGACTTGTATTCCCATAGGCTGATGACTTGATCGGGGTAAAATCCAATAGGCTTGGAATTTTCCAATGATTCAAACAAACAAGACCAACGTCTAACTTGGCGGCCAAGGCAGAAGCTTTCAATTGGTCGCCATAAATCACAGCCATGTGACCATAATCACCAGTATTGCTCCATTTCGCAATCTCGTGTGAATACTTCACAACAGTAATAATAAAGACAGGCAGCTTTAGCTCTTCTTGCTGCCAAGCTGAACAGTTTGGCAAATCAAGGGTGAACACCGTGGAATGGCTTGTGTCTGTCAACAAGGCCCTTCCTTCCTCTGCTGGAAGTAGCTTCAAGATATTTTTTACATCTTCTTTTCTTTGCCCATGGATCAAAGGTCCATCAAATACTTTTGAGCTTTCGATGAAGGCTTTAAGTTCAACAAGAAAACTTTCTTGCTCGGACTCTAAAATAAAAATTCGTGTCGTGTTCCAAACCATCTGCCCCATGCCGACCCAACAGGACTTCAAAATTTGCTGCAAATTCTGGGTTCGACCAGGTAAAAGAATCAATGAATTTTTTGAGCCCGTGAAGACTTGAATTTTTTTAGAAACTTTTGCAGCTGTATTTACAACTGAGGCCCGGTGCTTTTCACTTCCCGCCCAGCTCAGTGCTGAAATTCCTGGATGACCTGCCAAAAGAGGTGTCAACACACGACGCTCGCCCAATAAAATTTGCACTGCCCCAGGGGGAAGTTCAGCCGCATTGATAAAATCAGCAATCAGCAAGGCTGTTCGCGGTGACCACTCTGAAAGATGAATAAGAACAGAATTTTTCGCAATCAAAGCCGGAACCAGACGGTCCATGACAGAATGAAAGGCCAAACACCAAGGGACAGAAATCCCAACAACACCTGTGGCATGTTGATATTCATTGGAAATGATTGATTCGTCTTTGACAGGGGCCCATGTGGAAAGCCTTGATTTCCATTGATTATAAATTTCTTCTTTTAAAAAATCTTTTGGAATTCCTTGATCTAAATATTCTTGCGCTGACCAATCGTCAAATTTTGAACTGCAAAATTGAATGGCCTTTTTAAGATTTTCAAGAATTTCATTTGAGCTTTTCTTTTGCAACTCAACTAAGGCAAGTTTACTGGATTGCAAGGCTTTCACTAAATCCATGGCATCAGATTTTGAAAAGCTAATTTCAGATTGATCCACGGGACTCGTATGAACCATGCTTTGTTCTGAAAAGGCGTCGACCCAGTTTGAATTGATCCAGTTTTTGATTGCAGCCACACTTTCTTATGGCTGATTTTAAAGAAACTGTCCAGAAGGACTTCGAAAGTAAAACAATGTGACTGATATTAAGTGGGCAGTAGACTGGATCCATTTCTGGTGCTGGTCTACTGCCCGTGAGACGGCGAAATTTGAGGCCATCTTAGATTTCAAATTTAAAATCTAAGAAGCACTCACCTCCGCCTTGGTCTTGATCTCTTGATTTACCATAAGCACCACCTCCTTCCCAGCCATGAGAATGGCTTTCCATGATCATATCGAAATTCGACAACAGAAAGAAGAAGTAAATAAGATTGGCAGATATAAATAAAAATTATGTGTCTATTGTCAGTACTATCGATGGGCTTCGATGTGAGAAAGTAAATTTTTGCGAACCTGTTCTTTGTCGCAATTGTAAATATCCTGTTGACGATAAATGACAGCCGCATCTGAACGCAGACTTAGAAGTAAGTCATCATGATCAGACAAGGATATTGAATTTTGCTCCTTGGGATCCACTGAAAGGTCATAGACAGATTCACGCTGACGGTACTCCTCAAAAATATATTTATAAGGCCAGTGGATGACGGCCTGGTATCCACCAGAGTAGGGTTGAACCAAATAAACCTTATCGTCATTTTCTTTAGCAGAAAAAATAGAGTCAGCGATAAAATCAGTATCCGTATTTATTCCTGCCAAATCTAAAATACTGGGTGAAAGATTTAGGTGTGAATAGGTTTTATCTTCAAGATGCGAAAATTGAGTTTTTAAATTTCTACGGGAATCGATCACAAGCAAGGGCACGCCAAAATTTTCTTGATAGGCATAGTTTTCATTGTGAATGGAACCGTGTTCGCCCGTTGGAAAGCCATGGTCCCCAGTAATCAACAAGATAGAGTTTTCATAGAATGGACTTTTTTTGTAGCGCTCGATTAAATTTTTAAGCGAGTCATCCACCATTCGCAAACTGTTCAAATAGTGTTGCTTAAAACTTTTTGGATTTTTATAAAGCTGCCGTTCATCTTCTGGCATAAAATTAAAAGGCATATGATTCGCTACTGTGGCCAAAGTAAAAAAATGGGGAACTTCTGATTTTAATGTGTCAATGTAATCAAAGGTTCTGTCGTAAAAAACAGAATCTTTAACCCCTAAGCCATAGCATTTATCTTGTTCCATATGACAGGGCTTAAAAAGTCTTGGCATTTTTTGAAAACCCGCCATTTTAAAAACAAAGTCTTCGTTTCCATCATAATTGTAATTTGGATCTGCCTGTATAAATTCAGTTTGATAACCAAATTTTTGCATCAATGATCCAAGACAGCGTTGCTTGTAACAACCCACACTGCTCACTGCGACCCCATCCATTCGATTAATTTGCCCACAAAGTGCAGAAAAATGTCCCTTGGCAGTTTGAACCGAATTGGAAAAATAATTTTTAAAATACAAGTGATCGCGAGTCAGTTGGTTCATGTAGGGAGCATACTCAATGCCATCTTCATTTTTTTGATTTACAAAACGACTATTAAAGGACTCAACTATCACTAAAAAAATATGAGGTCTTTCAAATGATTGAAAACGTGAATTTATATTTTTTACTGGAAGTAACGGCATATTATCCGCCACTTTAGAAAGAATATTCTTTTTGGGTTCATAAAAGTGGTAAACTGAGCGTAAAAAATTTGTCAGTGGATCTGCTGAATACGGCTGAATGATTGAAACAAAGGCAACTACCCCAAAAGAAAGTGCCAGCAAGGGTCTTTTGTAGGGCTTTGAAAAATTAATTGCGCGCCCCCAATCTTGACATTTCACATTTAAAAAACCAAATACTAAAGACCAAAAAATATCAGACGGCATAAACAAGTTTCGAATCAATTTAAAAAGCAAGTTCCAAGTCCCTAGATAATAAAATGCATCAGAATTGTTCAGCAAAATGTCATAGGAAAATGGGGTTGAAACCCGTTTAAAATAATAAAACAACATGGCGTACATAAACGAAACAAGAAAAACCATGCTTTTTTTATAACTGACTTTTGTAAGTGGTAATAAAATGGCTTCAAAAAAATAGATAAAGGCAAGAATGGCTAAAAAAGATGTCGCAAGAAAAAGATTAGACTGAAAACTTCCATCCTGCTTTAGCCCGCCGCCCCGCCTATGCAGATCCAGGACTAGGCCCGCTGTAAATACGAACCAAATCATCACACGATACGCAAAAGAAGGTAGTGTACTTAATCTATTCACTCATTAAATGTTCAGTGGTTTTTAAACGGAAAGCAAATAGTATTTCGGTAGCTTACCAACAAGTTTGCATATTTTTTAAGCTAATTTTTTCTAAATTG
>DGYJ01000127.1:27912-49456 GCA_002396665.1 Bdellovibrionaceae bacterium UBA5009 | reverse complement strand
TAAGCTAATTTTTTCTAAATTTTCAGCCAGGCAATGACATTATTAATCCAAATGGGCCTATAAAAACTGCAAAATTTCTTTTTGAATTTGTGACATCTCTTCCGGAGCTAAGCGCTTTCCCTTGGAAAAATTCAAATCTGCCACTGAATTCGAAGGTATCAAATGCAAATGGCAATGGGGGACTTCAAAACCCACCATCGCCGTGATTATCCGTGGTGTTTTCATTGCAGCATGCACTGCTTTTCCGATTTTTTGCGCATTCAAATGCAGTCTTGAATAAATTTCTGGGGGAACATCAATCCAATGATTCACTTCTTGTTTTGGAATGACCAACGTGTGTCCACGGGTCACCTGATCCAGGGCCAAAAATGAAAACGTCAATTCGTCTTCAAAGATTTTATAGCAGGGAAGCTCTCCATTAATAATTTTTGTAAACAAACTCATAAAGAACCCCCAGCACGGAATTTAGCGTTGTGCGACCGGTACCCATTTCAAACCTTCTTTACCCTTCCACAAACCACGTGGACGATAAATTCGGTTATTTTTGTACTGCTCAAAAGCATGGGCCAACCAACCACTCACGCGGGAAACAGCAAAGATCGGAGTATAAATATCCGTCGGAATTCCCAATGCATAATAAACTGTTGCAGAGTAGAAATCCACATTGGGCATCAAGCCTTTTTCTTTGTTCATGGTATCGTCTATCAAAACAGACATGTCGTACCACAAAGGCTCTCCGATTTTTTTGGTCAACATCTGACTTGTTTTACGCAAAATCGCTGCACGGGGATCGCCATCTTTGTAAACGCGGTGACCGATACCCATAACTTTTTCTTTTGCGGCCAATGCGTCTTTTACAAATTGTTGGGCCTTGTCCATGGTTCCGATTTTTTTCAACATGATCATCACTTGCTCGTTGGCCCCACCATGCAATGGACCTTTTAAAGCGCCAATTGCTGAAACGATGGCCGAGTAAATATCGCTCAAAGAAGACGAAGTCACTCGCGTTGCAAAGGCAGAACAATTTAATTCATGATCAGCATGGAGCACTAAGCACTTATCGAAAATTTTAACTGTCTCTGCATCGGGCTCTTTTCCATTTTTCAACATGTACATAAAATTCCAGGCCATGGATTGACCTGATTTTGGAGCAACGGGTTCGCGACCATTTCGGATGGCCTCAAAGGCACAAACCAAGGTTCCCATTTTCGCCGTCATACGAACAGCTTTGCGCAAATTTGCAGACTCAGAATTATCTTGAGCTTCAGAATCCCAATGTGCCGACAAAGACACAGCGGTGCGAAGCCAAGCCATGGGGTGAACATCTTTTGTTGGGATGGCTTTCAAAGTTTTAATAAAATCTGGCGACAAAGTCATATTGGCTTCAAGATCTTTTTTAAATGCTTGCAGCTCTTGAGCATTCGGCAATTTGGAATTCCAAAGTAAATATGTCACTTCTTCAAAAGTTGAATTTTCAGCCAAATCGTCAATCGTGTATCCACGAAAATTAAGATTATTACCGACGATAAATGAAATTTCTGTTGTGCAAGCCACAACTCCTTCAAGACCCTTATCCAATGCACCATCATAAATTTTTACTTCAGCAGCCATACAAGTCCTTTCAATGACTAATCAATTAATAACCCTTAATAAATATCAGAGGCCCTGGGCTCGATCAAGTCGAGACCCTCAAGAGAGCCTCAATTATCAAATTCCACTATTGAGCCAGCTTAATGACACGATCCTTCACTTCTAATACCAGCACTGTGCTATCCCTTGAAGGCTCAGACTTTCCGCTGAATTGCTCGACCTGATAAAAAACTTCATTTCTTAAATTGTGGGGACCAGTGCGTGGCGCATTGCGAATGGATTCCCTTAGGCGCTCGGCCCCATAGGTTTCATTTTTAGAATTCACTGCAGATGTCAGCCCCTCAGAGGCAATAACAAGACGATCTCGCGGGTTCAGCTGCAAAGACAATGTCTTTGGCGAAACCGTAAAATCCTTAGAAATTCTTGGACCACAGGCCTCGAGCTGGGCCATCGAATCCTGTCCATAAACCTGAAGGTAGGCTTCGATTTGCCCAACAGAACAATATTTCAATTCGTAATTCCGCTTATCAACAATGCCATAAAACAAACTTGCCTTATCTGCCCCTTGGATTTGGGGAATTATTTCCTGGGCCAAGGCCTGTACCATCTGGTGGGGCTCAAGCCCCTGCCTTGCTTCTAGTCGTGAGGAAATTTTAATTAATAGCGATAAAAACAAGGCCGACATAGCGTAGCCCGAACAACAAACCATGATCACACCAAATTTGAGTTTGTTTTCGTGTTCGAACAAATCAAAATAGTCCCCACCCTTTTCAGTCCCAGGCAAAAATTTTGTACTAAAATCAAATCCAGGAATATGGGGCATCTCGGTTGGTGAAAGAATTTTTTGAATTTGAGTCGCCATCGTCAGTTCAAAACTGATTTGTCCCATCATTTTTTCAAGCTGAGTATTGGTTTTCTTAATTTGATGTCGATAGCTTAAAAGTTCAGCCTTGGTTTGCTGAAGCTCGTCCTCTAGCTGTTTGACTTTTTTCTTTAAATTTTGTTCTTCGCTCATTTTCACGTCCCTGTGAAATATTAATCAATTTCTAATATAATTTATTTTTTATAACTAAAATGTCCTAAAATGGATCCCAACAACAATGGCGGAAACCACAGCATTATCAATCCCGTAACAACAATAAACATTTTGCCATCTAAATCATTTTCAAAGTCTTGGGATAAAACCGTTAAGCTTTCTTTTTCGAATCCAAAAAGGATAAGGCCAACCAATAGACCTAACGCAATAATTAAGGACCATTTTTTGAAGTGACTGTAAAAAAAACCATAGTTCACATTGGACGAAACACGTTTTTGCAGCCTTAATTTCAAAAGAAAGTGCAGCACAATGCCCAGGGCCTCGCCCATAAAAAGCGCCACTGCACCATTGGTGGAAACCATTTGTGTTGGTAAAAAAATAAGTGCCATGGGTAAAATCAAAATTTGCTGCCCGACCAAAAATGCAATTCCTAAAGACATAAAAAGTAAAGGCAAAATCCCCGCTAATCGTCCGTCAGCCAAAAGAAAGGCTAAACCATTTTCCGTTGACCACTGTTGAAAAATCATCGAATTTTTCAAACCTAAATCCACCGATAACCATAAAAGCCCAGCAAAAAAAAGCACCTTGGAAACATCTTCAACAAAGGTAGCAAAAGTGCTCTTCGATGAGTCTGAAAAAAACATTTTACCCGTGGTTAAGATTCTAACAACCAACCAAAACACAAAAGCTATTCCCATCAGCAGGTAAAAATTAATTTTCAAAAATCCTAAAATAAAAAAGAAACTAGGCCATACTGTGATCGGACTCAGAGCTAACATCAGCCAATGGCTTCTTTTCATTTTTGGTTGCGCTGACCAAGACTGAAAAATATTTTCCAGGGTTTGAGGCCAAGCGCCCCAACTCAAGATCCAAATTAAACGCCCAAATGCTAAACTTACGAATTTGTCCTCGCGGACATTTTCAATTTTAACATGCTGACGTATTCTTTCCCCAAAAGCTGACCAACTTTTTTGGAACTCCAAAAAAGAAAATACTGAAAAAAAATAAATTCCAATAAAAATGGTTAAAGCCATGAAATGACAGGCTCACTTTCGCTTGTAAACATCATAGCGAACCATCTTACCTTGGTAAATGATTGGTTTCAAATAGGCAGGACTTGGACAGGGCAATGCCGAAGCTTCAATGGGCCTTTTGACAATGATCCGTGGGACTTCAGTCGTGGTGATCTGCTCAAAGACCTGGTCGGCATCCAGGTCTTCACCGACAAAATCGCGAAAAAGCAGCATCTCTTTACGGGGTTTGGCCGATTTTTTCTTTTTTTCGGGATACATGGGATCAAAGTAAACAGCGTCGAAAACTTCACCAGCGTTTTCTACACCTACCGATGTGATAGAATTCAGATACCGCGAAGCTTCAGAGTTTATAATTTTAATTTTACGAATAACTTCTTGCTGTGAAGCGGACTGGGCCTGGGTCAATAGAAAAAACAAAACGGGATTTCGTTCTAAGCTGACAACTTCCATTCCCAGCTTTGAAAAATGAACACTATCAATGGCCAATCCACAGGTTGTATCCAAAACACGCAATGAACTTTTCGGCTGCCCCAGGGACTTATAAAGCAAATCTTCTTTTTTTTTGATTTCACGTTTGTAATCCAAGGACAAATCAAAATTCAATGACAGGGCCACGGAATCTTTTTCAGATTCTGGCCTCACCAGTCGTAATGACCATTGGGAATCTTTTCTTTCAAGCGCATAATCATCGACTTGAATTTGTGATATTGAACAGAGTTGATAATTTGAGTTTTCAGTCAACAGTTGAAGCGTTTTAATTTCTTCTTCCGTAAGGGTTGACTCTGCAAATCCAATTTTAATTTTTTTAAATTCCACGCACGAGCACTCCAAAAAAACTTGGTGCCAAAAATGAAAACAAGGACTGTAAAACCCAAAGGCTAACAAGCAAATCAAAGAGTTGCTGACCTTCTATTTGTAAGTCCGCCAGGGCCGACCCCAGGGGGGACTGTACTTTCTTCATCTGATTTAAAAATTTCCAAGTGAAGACTGCCAACAAAAAAAATGTGCCCATCCAAACTAGAAAGTGAAAATAAACAAGGTGGTAAATTCCAAACAATGCCAAAACTGACAACCACCAGGTCATAATAAATTTTTTAGAACGATCGAAACCCAAAGTATTTAAAATATTTTTGATCTTCGCTTGCGAAAGGGCGGCCATATTTTCAAAATTTTGCAGATACATTCGAAATAGAACTGCAGCCCCCCAAATCAGACCAAAAAATAAAGACTGCAGATTAAAAACCCCAGTGACTGAAACTTGAAACCCTGTGGCCAGCAAAGGGCCAACTAAAAAACCAAAAACAATTTCACCAGCAAAAATATTTTTAAATGAGCTCAGTGGCCGGTACAATGACCACGACAACAACCCAGTTGAAATTGCCAAAATAATAATCAACTGTGGAAATACAAAAATTAATGGCAGCGAACACAAAGCAGAAATGCCAACAAAAAACCAGGCCCACTGACTGACTTCCTTTGCCGTCACCCAACCCTGCAAAAGTGGTGATGATACTCCTTTGTGACGAATTCGATCCAGCCCATTCAGATGATCATGGAAGTCGTTCCGCAGTTGAAGCGAAGCAAATAAACTTAAGACCCCGACAAGGCTCAGAAGTATCAATGTTGCATCCTGAACACTTTCTAAAAAGCCATTCAGTAAAAACAAATAAAAAATTGGAAACAGAACAAAAATAAATTGTCTGATACGAATGGTTTTTAAAAAAACCACTGGCCAAATTGGTTTTTGGATTTGCTCTGTGGGCACAAGTTGAAATGTGACTTCGTCATGATCCTGCACAGAACTTAGCGATTCCATGGGCAGCGCCCTGTGTGTGTCAGAAAAAGTTCCCAAAATATATTTTTTAAATTCCGCCGATCTGCGCGAAACCGTGATCAGCTGATTCACGCGGGCTTCCTTCTCCAGTAGAGCAAATCAGTCAAAGATTTTAAAAATTTTAAAACTGACTTTTCACTTTCACCTAAGTGTTTTGTTTCCAGACGTTCAAGGTGATGTTGATACAATGAAATCATTTTGGAATTGATCTGGTCGAAGGATTTTAGTTTTTCATCAAAAACTTTCTCGCCCCCAAGACTATTTTTAAATTCCATCAAGGACTGGCTTTTGACTAATTTTTCGATTTGTTCACGACTCAGCCCCTGGCAGCAGAAGGCCCCAAAAGAATTTAAATACCCTGACTTCAAATCCCCAAGGATCGCCTTGCCTTCGTCATTTCGAATATCATAATCCAACAAATCATCACTGCGCTGAAATAACTGACCAAGAATAGTTCCCATTTCTTCCAAGGTCTGATGCAAGGTGGATTCTTCCCGCCCCAGGGACATAAATGGAGCCCGCAAACACCATTTAAACAAAGAGCCTGTTTTCAGATTATGAATCCTATCCAACTGTTCAATGGTCACAAAATGGTCGCCCACGACAGAATCCTGAAGCCACTCGCCCTCGAGCAAATCTGAAATCATCTGGGCTGTGTAATGAACTAATTTAATATTTCCAAAGGAAGAAAGATTCACCATCACCCGGGCTAAAAGATAATCACCTGCCAGCACTGCATACTCTGGGGTGTACTTTGTCCATGCTGCAGGTTTACCGCGACGAAGTTGAGAGCGATCCACAAGATCATCGTGCAACAAGGAAGCATTATGGATGAACTCTATCGTTTGCGCCAACAATTGCTGAGTCTCTGACTTAATACCAAGCGGAGTCGCCACCTCGCGAACCATGCGTGAACGAAAACCTTTGCCTAAAGAAAATAAATCATCGTACAAAAGATTCAACTTAGGTAAATAATTTGGAAAATCCTGAGAGCTGTAGATTTTCACATCATCAGGTTTTATGCGCTGCAAGGTTGCTCCTGTGGGGGCCGTGGCCGCTCCATTTTATGTGTTGGAATGATGTTAACTTCCTGTAATAGTCAGCTTGAGTCAAGCTCTACAAAGAGGGAATGATGGGACAAAAATATAAAACTCAAATCCGAATTCATTTTAGGGACGCAGACCCAGCCCAGATTATGTATTTTGGAAATTTACCAAGTCTTGCCCATGACATCTTCGAAGAATTCATTGTGGCTACAGGATATACTTGGAAGGAATGGTTCAAAGGCTCTACAGAAATGATACCCATTCGGCATCTTGAAGTGGACTACCTAGCCCCCTTTATCCCCGGCGAAACCTACGAGGTCGAAGCCCATGTTGAAAACCTTGGATCCACTTCTTTCAAGATGAAATATCGCTTTTTTAAAAACGAATTGACCTGTGCAAACCTCACCATGGTCCATGCGGTTTTGGATACAAAAACAAAGCAAAAAAAAGAATTACCTGAAACTATGCGCACCCGTTTAGAAAGATATGCCCAATGAGTTCCACATCGACAAAGAAATCAAAAAAATCCTCCAATAAAACGAGCCCCTTGACCACTTCCAATGCAAAAGAGTGGTGGCAAAAAGAGGGCATCCGCTTTCAATGCCAGGGTTCAAGCCAGTGCTGCCTTTCACGCGGAGAATACGGTTTTGTTTATTTGACGAAAGAAGATCGCAAGCGCTTTGCAAATTATTTTGGACAAACCATCACCGAATGGACCAAGCAAAATTGTGATCGCACCCAAGGCTTTTGGCATCTCAAAGAAGATCCAAAACGCGAAGAGTGCATGTACCTTAAAGGAAAGTCCTGCGGTGTTTACGAAGCCCGCCCGACCCAGTGTCGAACTTGGCCTTTTTGGCCCGAAGTGATGAACGCAAAAACCTGGAATAAAGAAGTGAAAACTTTTTGCCCAGGGGTCGGCAAAGGGGCACTGATTCCCCCAGCTGAAATTCAAAAACAATTGGATGAGCAGAAAAAAAGTGAGGCCTCTTTAATGAAAGAGGCCCGGGCCTATCAACAACGTCAAAAGTAGTAGCGGCTTAGTTTCCGCCGCTCCATGTGGCATTTCGCTTGATGAAGTAATTTGTGAATTTTTGATCGATGGCCTTTTCGAGCAAGCCTTTAAGTATCGGAGTCATTTCAATTTTTTGTCCATCATCCAACTGGATATCCATTTGACTGACTTCTTCCACGCGAACTGCATATTTATAGGGTGCACGGGCTTTGTCCCCTTTTTTCTTAGGAGCAAATTCTTTAAATCGAACGACATCTCCACGCTCGATCACTGCGCCATCTTTTAAGTTCGAGATTTTTAAAATCGCTGTGTTCGACAAATTCACTGATGCAGGTAAAACTTCAGCCTGGGCTATCAATTCAGGCTCTCCATCTGGAGTTTTGAAGGTACGTGAACTGTTGCAAGGTCGGCTGGCATCTGTCCACTCGTAATCACCTTTGTAAATATTCAACTTGTCACCAACTGCCAAGCCTGAATTTGTCCCCACTGGAATGACAACTTTATTTCCTGACATTATAGAAAACACACTTGTTTCCCAAATTCTTGGTCGAGAAGATAAAACTTTATCGACATTCTTCAAATTTTTCTCGAAAGCTGACATCACCATGTCTTCAAGAATGACTTTTGAAGAGGTATTCACACCAGTGTTGATTCCACCAATGGCCGCACCCAAACTAAATTTTATATTGGATTTCTTAACACCATCATCATTAACAACTGCGGGCGAATCCATTTCGTTTGCATTGTAAACAGCAAGCGAAGTGTACATTTTAAATGTTGTCCATTCCACACCCAAAAAGATCGAACGCAAAACACCAGAAACAAGATCTACCCCGCCGTTCACACCGCCACCACCAGACAAATAAAAACTGCGAAGCAATCCATAGACTCTGTAATTCACAGGATCATACTCGCAAGATGGGCGCTCTAATTTTTTAGCTATTGGAGGTTGCTCCACGGGTTGAGCAGGCGCTTCTTTGAAGGCTGTGTAGTTATTCCCCGAGCAAGCCAACATGAATGCTGTCATTAAACTCACACTCAAAGCTGCCACTTGTTTGATCGAATTTGTTTTCATCAGATCCCCCTGTGCCCGACCAGACTAGAAGTTGGACGAGCTACTGAAGTGATCGGGACCGATGTCGCGGAACTTTAGTCACGTCCATGCAATCTGGACTTCGGCCCAAGGAATCTGGACTTCCGTCGATTTAATCTGGACCTTGGACAAGTGAAATTCTTAATTCTAAAACTTAAGTTCAGTTCGAATGTCAGACTCAACCTGATCAAAATCACTGATCATGATTTTTTCTTCTGATTTTTGCGCACAAACGAAGGCCACTGACTGCTGATTCACGGGACAAGTCCCTAGGCAGCCCGAGGTCATCACGCGTGTTTGTTTGGCTAAGCCTAGATCTTTCATTTGGGATTTCAATTTGTTCTTCAAATCTTCAGCAAAATTTTCAGATACCTTTTCAGACTCATTTTTTGCCAAGCTATTCTTAGTCTTTCCACACTTCGTGCAGATCAAAACAAAAGATTCGCTCCATTTTGGTTTTTCAAATTTCATTTTTTCTCCGACAAAATTAATTCCGAAATTTTTACCTTACCCATTGAGGTTCTTGGAATTTCGGGAACCTCCACTGTATCGCAGATTTTTTCGAATGGCAGAACTGTTTTGTTAAAATTTTCTATAAATGCTGCAAATTTATCTTCTAACTCGAAAGTGAGTCCCCGACCATCATCCAAGACATGCTCTTTTTTTACATGATCAGCAACGTATAAAATAATCTCTGACCCTTTTCGAGGGTTTGGCCTGTGGTGCAGAAAAAAATTTCTTTCATCAAAGCCAGAACACAAAGTTTTAAAATGTGATCTTAGTTTTTCTAAATTCACAAGTTCGCCTGATACTTTGATTAAGTCCTGACTTCGAGCTTTAAAGAAAACTTCACCATTTTCTTCGATTAAATAATCCTGGGTCCAAAACACGTCCTCTTCGTTCCAACTTTTTTGGGTATTTTGATTTCCTGTTTGCCGAAGCTCAGAACTTAAAAGCCCAGGGGCCTGGATTCCTGCTCGTCCCTCCTGATCCCAATGAATTCGTACTCCCGGCAATGTTTTCATTCCAGGGAGCTTTTCATCTCTCGACAAAGCATCGATGGCCCCTTCATAATTTCTAGACGCAGAAAGAGTGTCCAACGGAGCACTCATCACCATGGACGAAGTTTCTGTCATCCCGTAGGATGGCAACAATGGCCATCCTAACTTCCTGGCTTTTTGATACAAAAAGACATCCAACGCAGCCCCACCGACAAAAACAGATTTCAAATTCGTTGGCGCAAGCATTTCCCTTTGAACCAAATCGTAGACCTGGGTAGGGACCAAAGAAACCCTGGTAATTTCTTTTTCAATCAAATCACTGCAAAATTTTTCTACGTTCCAATACAAATCTGGCCACTCGTGCACAGAACTTCCCGACAAAAAAGCCCTGGCCAAAATGGACAACCCACCAACATGAAATCTTGGTAAATTTTTAAGCCAACGATCTTTCGAACTAATTGCAAAAAAAGAATTAAAATTTTTTGCTGCCTCTAAAAAATTATTTTTTTTGATCACTTTCAAGACAACCTCGTCACTGGAGGTCGTCGTACCAGAAGAAGACAAATACAAACTCGCATCCTCATGAAAGCTTGATGCCAGTGAAATATATTTCTGCTTTTGTTCAGTGGACAGCTTGGGATTTAAAAACAAATAGGACTGCTGATTTTTCCAATGAATACTTTCAGGATTTACACTAAGCATGTCCATTGGATATCCTTCAATAAATCATCATATCCAACCCCAGTGCCCTGGGGGGCCTTCAAAAATGGAGTTTCGTCTTCCAAAGCCTCTTGAAATTTTGATTTCTCATAGGCAAAGGAACTTCGCAAACCAGCAATGGTTAAAAGCTGTGGGTATTTTTTCTGAATCTCTAAAAATTCTTTCATTGAATGGGCAATTCCAAGGGGATGGTCCATGGAACTCGTTAATGACATTTTTATTTTTTGAGAATGACACCATTCAGCCCAACCCATGGCATTTTGATGGGCTGTCTTGACGACTAAGTATTTGAATAATTTCTTCACATCCAAACCACCAAAAACATCTGGATTTTGCGCACCAACTCCAGTTCCGTTTTTAAGCTCTGGACGATCAAAAGCCAAGGGGATCATCTGATTTAAAATGGACCAGTCTTCCATCGCAAAAGGACAGGGATCTTCGACATATTCGACGGCTCGAACTTGATCCCGCGTCCAATTTTTAAAAAACTCTGTGGCGTCAGCAAAGGACAGGGATGAATTAAAATCCAAACGCCACAAAAAATGTGGAAAACGATTCATCAAATCAAATAAAACATCTTTTTCTGCTTTTAAAAAATTTCCCAATTTGATTTTGACGATGTCGAAACCATTTTCTTGGGCCCGTGAAAGCATTCCTTCGAGCTCGAACTGCGGAATTTTAGAAATGGATTCAATTATCAAATAATTATTCTTTACCCGAATACGTAAATCCCCAACCAATGGACGTGGAAATTCGACCCAAAACGAAGAGTTCTTTTTTCGAAATTGCAGATCTTTTTTTGCACGTTCAAGGCTTCGTAAAACTAAAGGCGAAACTGCGAAAGAAGGGTCCAGCGAATAAGATTTCAGCTGGCTCATGTGCTGCTCTAGATTAAAGCCATCCCACTCGGGCCATGGATGCAGGTCCGACACTCCCCAGCTGCCATCGCGATCTGTGATTCGAATCAGGCAACCCTGACGATCGGCCATCTTCAATGGTTCGCTAGAATTCTGCATACTGAGCACACGAAGAAGTTCTGCTTTGGAAAAGTTCAACTGTGGGTACAAGGATTTTAATTTGTACGGAGAAACTTCAATTTGAAAGTTGAAGTCAGTCCCCATCACAGAATAAGACCTATCGAGATCAACACCCCAAACAACAAATGCAAGGCCGCAGAGCGTGCTAATAATTTGTTATAATAGGGTCCCGGCTGATGTTTTAAAATAGAAAGTGAAATATTCCACGCTAATGGCATAGCAGGTATGACAACAATAAAGTATTCGGGATGTCGATTGTAAAACCAATACAGACCCAATAAAAATGGCATCCAAATTAAAAATAAAATTTCACGTTTGGCCCAGGTGACACCCAACCGCACGGCCATGGTTTTTTTTCCCACAAGGCGGTCCCCGTCGTGGTCACGCAAATTATTAATTGCAATCAAAACCGCGGCCAAGAATCCAATCTGCAATCCCAACACAAAGGATTCGAATGTCCACTTTAATGTTTGAATATAGAACATTCCCATCACTGCAATAATTCCAAAAAATAAAATTACAAACAAATCACCAAGTCCCTTGTAGGCCAAAGGATATGGTCCCGCAGTGTACGCATACCCCAAGGCAATCGAAATGACCCCAATCCAAATGATCGGAAAACCACCTTGCATCACCAAAGGGATTCCGCAAAGCATGGCCAGAACAAAACTAAGAGTTCCAAACATCATCACTTGTCCAAAGGAAAATACTCCCGCCTGGGTTATTCTTTGGGGACCAATTCTTTTTTCGTCATCAGCCCCTTTTTTAAAATCAATGGCATCATTGACCAAGTTTGTACCGATTTGAATAAAGATTGCAGAGGCCAAGGCCCAGAAAAAGAAATTCCAATGGGCCCGCAATTGCTGGGCCGCCAAGGCTGTTCCAGCAAGACAAGGTATAACGGCTGCAGTTAAAGTTTTTGGACGAAAAGCTAAAATCAAACTTTTTATTTTTTGATTCTGATTCATCTGATTCTGATTCATTTCAAGTGCATCTGAACTCATAACTCGCCTTTCTCGATTTAAACCAACAATATAAAATTAAAACTTAAGGCAATCTTGGGTACTTTGCAAAATTCGGTTTACGCTTTTGAACGTAGGCATTTTTACCTTCTTTGGCCTCATCCGACATATAGTAAAGCAAAGTGGCATTGCCTGCCAAATCCAAAAGTCCCATTTGTCCGTCGCAATCTGCATTCAGGCAGGCTTTCAAACAACGAATCGCCATGGGCGAGTGGGCCAAAATTTCACGGGCCCATTTCATCGTTTCAATTTCTAAATCTTTCAATGGAACAACGGTATTCACTAGGCCCATTTCTAAGGCTTGTTTCGCATCATACTGACGGCACATATACCAAATTTCACGGGCCTTTTTTTGTCCCACAATTCGCGCCAAATAACTTGATCCTAGACCACCATCAAAGGAACCCACTTTAGGGCCCGTCTGTCCAAATTTTGCATTATCAGCAGCAATGGAAAGATCGCAGACCACATGCAGAACATGCCCCCCGCCAATCGAATATCCTGCCACCATGGCAATCACAGGCTTTGGAATTTGGCGAATTTGTTTTTGAACATCCAAAATATTCAAACGTGGCACACCATCTTTGCCAACATAGCCCGCATGGCCACGCACTTTTTGATCCCCACCAGAACAGAAAGCCATGGGGCCTTCACCTGTCAGAACAATCACACCTATGCTTCCATCTTCGCGGGCATGTTCAAAGGCTTCTTTCAGTTCAAACACGGTCTGAGGACGAAATGCATTTCTGACTTCAGGTCTGTTGATTGTAATCTTAGCCACACCATCTGAAGTTTTTTCGTAACGAATATCTTGGAATTTTTTAATTGTGATCCATTTTTCCTTAGAGATAATTGGATTTACGTCCATTGATTTCTTAGATTTTGTCCCAGCTTTACCCGCTGCCATTTTAGGGGCTTTGGCTTTACTTGTTTTAGTGCTTTCTAGGCTTCCTCGCATCAGGTCCTCCGGCGATGTTTTTTGATTTCAAATGCAATGCGCAAATAGATGGGCAAGTTATCAGAAATTACCCCCTGAACCAACAAAATTATTGCTTCACAGGGGACTAACCATTAACTAATGACCCAATGAATACAATTTTGATTTTTGCCATTGGACTTGCCGCAGGAACCCTTCTGGGGGCCCTTCTTTATAGCCTCAAAACCAAGTCTTTAAAGACCCAATTTGAGCTAGCCCAGCTTGAAAACGAAAAGCAGTCCGAGCTTCAAAAATTGCAAATACAAAATATTGAAAAACAATCTCAGTTTTACGAAAAGCAGTACCAAGAACTGAAATTTCAACAATCTGATCTGACCCAAAAGATGACCCAACAATTTGAAAATTTGGCCCATAAAATTTTCGAAGAAAAAACAACCAAGTGGTCTGATATCAGTCAGAAAAATTTGGCTTATCTTTTAGATCCATTAAAAGAACGCCTTAAAGATTTCGAGAAAAAAGTCGAAGATACTTACTCCACGGAACGTAGCGAGCGCGGCGTTCTTCGTGGCGAATTACAGAAATTACTCGAACTCAATCAAGAAATGTCCACAGAAGCCCATAATTTAACCCGCGCCCTCAAGGGTGAAAATAAAACCCAGGGCAACTGGGGCGAAATGATTCTAGAAAATATCCTCGAGCGTTCTGGACTTCGTGCGAACGAAGAGTACACACTTCAAGGCATCGACATGTCTCTTAAAAACGAGGACGGTCTTAGAGCCCAACCCGATGTGATTGTGAACTTGCCTGGTGGAAAACATATTATCATCGATTCTAAAATGACTTTAAAAGCCTACGAGGCTGCGGTTTCTGCCGAAACCCCTGAAGAGCAAGAAAAGTTTGAAAAGCTGCACGTCAAATCCTTAGAAGATCATATTCAAAATTTAAGTCAGAAAAAATATCACACCTTAGAAAAACTCATCACACCTGATTTTGTGATTTTGTTCATGCCCCTGGAGCCCGCCTTTGCAAAAGCCTTCCAACTCAAACCAGAAATTTTTAACTGGGCCTGGGAAAAAAATATTGCAGTTGTCAGTCCAACAACTTTGCTGACCACCCTTCGCACCGTGGCCACACTTTGGAAGCAAGAGCGCCAGCAAAAGAATGCTGTTGAAATCGCAAGACGTGGCGGAATGCTTTATGAAAAATTTGCAGGCTTACTCAAAGACTTTAATGATCTTGGAAATAAGCTGGCCGACGCCCAAAAATTCCATCAAGAGATTGCAAAAAAAATCAGTTCAGGCCGCGGCAATCTGATGTCCCAGGCTGAAGAGCTCAAAGAACTTGGTGTTAAAACTGAAAAAGTTCTTCCTGAACTGACCTCGAACTAGACCTACGACAAATCGTAGGAACACTTTTCCCATTTTCCGTTACCCTATTTGATCGTTTCAAAAAAAGAAAAATGTCATATTGAGCCAAGGAACAGGGGAGGTCTTTATGTTCTTAGGATCAATATTAAGTTATTTGCCAGTGCTTGCTGGATCGACGGCATTTTTTCTTATTCGTTCTTCAATAGCAGCCACAATTGGTTTTTGGTTTATCAGAAAAAATCGCAAAGGTAACGATCGTCGTATTTATAAAATTGAATACCCTGAAGGCCAGCTAAAGCAAGAACTACTGACTGATCTTAAAGTCATACCATTTTATTCTTTGCTTGTGTCTGGTGCGTATTTTTTGAATTTGATCCATTTTTCAGAATCCTCATTCATTGGAAATGTTGGCACATTTGCAGTGATTTTTATTTGGAATGAAATTTGGTTTTACGGATTGCACAGACTTCTTCACACTAAAAAATTTATGTTCATTCACAAGACCCATCATCGGGCCCGTGTCGCCAGCCCATTTTCGATTGCCTGCTTTTCGCTTTTGGAACAGTCATCCCATGTTTTCTTTGCCTTGATATTGCCGATTGCAATTTCGTCATGGTTCCCCATCACATTTGTAGGGCTTGGATTTTATAGTTTTTTTCAAATCACGGTGAATCTTTTAGGACATATGAACATTGAAATTTACCCGCCGTGGTTTGCAAATTCATCCATTGGAAAGTGGGTCACCACACCGACCTTCCACATTCTACACCATGGTCGATCCAAGGGACATTATGGTTTGCTGACGACAATTCCAGATCGAATATTTGGGACTTATTTTCATGACTACACAGCTGTGCAAAGGGATGCAGCCCTTGGGAAAGGGCTGACCCGTTTGTCAGAAAAAAGAATCTAAATCATTTTACCCTCTATGACATATTTGTTTGTGCCCCCCTCCCTCCCAAACTGTACAACTTATAAGTTGATCAGTTTGGGAGGGAGGGGAACGTTAGCTATGGGAGCTTTCACTTCTGCTGCAGAGTCTAGCCGTATTGAGACTGTTTTATTATAAATAAAAAAAAGGACCCACATGAAAATGAGTCCTAATTAAAAAATGATCTTCAATAAAAACGAACTATTTCTGATTAAATTGAACTACCGTAAGGCTATAACTATTATTTATATTCAGTTTAAGACGAATTGCCTTTGTTTCATTATAAAAAGGTTTTTGGAAAATAACTCCAGTACCAGTGATTGGAATTTGAATTGAACTCGGAATCACTTTGTTATTAACGAGGTATCCAAAGAGGGAAACTGTGTACACATTTCCATAGCTAGAAGTCACAAGCCAAACGGATTTTTGAGATTTCCCTGAAAGAGTATCTTGCTCATTAAAAACGAATGCCTGAGTTGTTGCCAAGAAACTATTCATGATTCGACCTTCACAAACAGTACTTACTTTGATTGAGGAAGTATTGATATTGCTTGTTCCAGAATCAATATTTGCACCACAACCATAAATTTTGAACTTCAAACTTGGATTTGGTAAGCTGGGGGCAGATTGAGCAACTGAAAACGACAACACCATTAGAAAAAACAAAGCAAGTAAGTTTAATTTCATATTCTATCTCCGTTTTTTAGGTGCATATATAGCAACGGACTGCGCTCAATCAATATAATTGTATTTTTTTCAAAGAAAGTAAGGCTCAAATATACTCTACCCCGCCTCTTTGGAAAATGGCGCTTTGGCGTAATCCTCGCAATACATAGTATTGTCATCTCCATCGAATACTGAATTCGCTTTATTCGATTTGGGACTCTTCATGTGTCTACTGATTAGACACATGAATGACATATATTGAAAGGTGAGTCTATGGCATCGCATGGTCAGTATTTTAAAGTCCTTTTTATTGCAATTTCGCTGGGTGCTCTTGCCGCCAAAGGTGAAGCAGTTAAAACTGTTGAAACCCCACCTGCGATGATTGAACAATTAGATTCACACGGTAACACCGAGTTCATTTGGTTGCGTTCTGACTTGAATCAAAGCCTTATCCATAGCCTCGAACAAGCCCGTATCGAAAACACCTATGCAACAGCCCACAAAGCCCTTCAGCAAAATCAAAGCGAAAAGCAGCATAGCTTTGAATGCACAGATTGCCAGCTAGCAAACACGACCCCTTCGATTAAACCTAAACTTGAATTGGACACAGTCCTTGGCGGAAAAATTGGTGTTGGAAAAATTAGATCAAACACTTGGAAAGTCTACCGAGCTTATTATGAAATCCCAGAACAATTCTTTGATGAACGAATCCAATCACCGGATCGGTCTCTTCGAGTTTTTGCTGGCGCAGCCTCGAATTCTGCAAAGGATTACGATCGCCTCACAAGTATGATGCATGCTAAAAAATTCCAATGGGGCGTGGGTATTAACTATAGACTGGTGATTCCAAACAAATGAGATTAAAAATTGTCCACTTTTTTTTACTTTTATTTTTCATGGGCGTCGCCCCATTCAGCGAAGCCAGCGGAAACAAGTGCCTTTATTTTTTCATTCAGAATTCAGAACGATCAGCTTCTTCATCTATTTATCTACCAGAATTAAAAAGCACATGGCGAAAAACCGATGGTTCTGATTTTGCTGCCTATAGATCAAACTCGCCATTCATTTGGAATGAACTCAAAAATTTACAACTCACTTCAGAAGCTTCTCGTATTCTTGGATCAGCACTAGGCGATGGACATGATTTGAATTTTGACTTTGTTCTTCGAAAAGATGGCAAGTCGGAACTCCAACTCACAGACTATGATGATATCGGAGAAAACATTCCCTTACTTTTTGATGCTGCCAAAAGAGCCACTGGCAATACGTTAACGAATTATTCTGTCAGCCATCGGCAGCTTTGGGAGGCCTACATCAAGGGCCTTCAAAATGTTTCAGTACCAATCCCCACAAAATTGCAACCTTACTTCGATTTGAAACGTAATGACTTCGAAAATGCTAAGTTGGAATACTTTTCAAAAATAATTTCGCCGGATGGAAAATTTTCATCTGGATCGGATTTAACTTTAAGAAGTCAAAACGGACAATTCCAGGATCAAGAGATTCAAAAAATTTACTTGCAGCTGAATTCTGCATTCGAAGGTGAATTGCACAAGCAATTTGGTTCACAAATTGAAATTATTGATGTTGGTTTTAAAGTTAAAAAAAGCGGTGGCAGCCAAGGCTCTGGTCGTTTTTGGTATTCAATCCATGGGCCCACAGGGCCAGAGATCGTTGAGTTCAAGCACCACCCGGGCTCTTCTTTAATTTTCTATAATCCGAATATGAATTTTTTAAAAGCCTTTGATCAAGTCCAAAAAAGCTTCCATACAGATCAAATTGAAAACTTTTTATCCTATGTAAATACAGACTCTGGACATTTTTGGATGCGAGTCAGAAGACCCGTTTTGTTTTCACTGGAAGACGTGACGGCTACTTTTGATTTAAATGAAAAAATGACGACTTCTGAAAAAGAAGAGATCAGCCTTTACTTGATGACAAACTATGGACGGTGGCAAGCGACATCGGCCCAGGGCCAATTATTACTTCAAAGCGTTTCAAAGAATCCAGAAATTGCCTATCGTGACTTTGAAAACATTATCTTAAGAATTCAAAAAATTATTCACGATCACAAATAAAAAATTCTATTAAATTTCTGCAACCTTCAATGGAGCATTCAACTTCACTGCCACATCCAGGCCTTGCAGTTGATTCTTGATCGACACAGTTGGGTTTTGCACCACACGTTGTTGCAACTTCGGAAAGATCGACTCGCGAATGGCCAAGTTATTATCTTGAAGTACACATTGCCGAGCAATGCGATCACGCACATTGATCACGATTGGAGCTTTTAAGTTCGCTGTCATTTGAGTGGGATCATGCGGAATCGTGATGATCGAAAAATATCTCATTTTGTCTTGGGCTTTCATTTGCATGGCCTCAAGATCATTTTTTGTTAAATTGATTTTGTAATTTTCTGTGAAAAGCTCGGGCTCTAAAACTGGGAATGCAATTTGAGGAGCTTCACAACTTTGCAACCAAGCAAAGATTTCGTCGTTGGGATCATCGATCAAAACAAATTGTCGTAGATCTGCGAAACCAAGAAGTCCTTCAGGAAATTGAAGTACATCTTCTTCTTGAAATTCAATGCGCCCAAATCTGGAAGTCTGAACGATCATAAGTCCCCCCTTTTGATCCTCACGGAGCTTGTGCCATCCTGGCTAAATACGATCTACCTCTATTGTAGACGATAAATACCTGAAAACAGGTGAATTCATATTTAAATTTGGACTTAAATCCAGTCCAAAACAAATCATTTTTAATTTAATAGGCTGTGTGCGTTATTAAGAACCTGCCAAGTCCCCCTGGCAGGATGAATAAGAATTAGTCTTTTTTACCGAGAAGTTGTGCCACAGAACGTGTTTGATCTGAGCTCACTTGGGCAGATTGCTGGTTTTGCTCTTGAATAGCAAGATAGACTTCTTCACGGTGAATCTTGGTGTCCTTAGGGGCTTCAATCCCAAGACGGACTTGCTTTCCCTTGATTTGGACTACGCGAATTTTAATATGGTCATCAATGGCGATACTCTCGCCCAACTTCCTTGTGAGAACAAGCATGGTCGACTCCTTCGATCAATACATGACATCTATCGGCCAATATTTTCGAAGCTTTAGGTATAATTTCTATCTTAGAAAGTCAAGAAGGCTAGGTTGAATCATTTTGCCCGAGGTCTCTAAAGTGGCCTTTAGGGCACTGTCGGTTTTATTTATGTCGCTAACTAACTGAAAGGCGTCCACATCTTCAAGCTGCGAAGCCGTGGCTTTATTATCCACAATGGCTTTTTGAAGGCTCTCTGTCAGACTGTTAACTGCCATAATTCTGGACCCAACCTCGGCACGTGACTGAATGACCTGGTTGATAGACTGGTCAAGATAATCCATGGCCTGTTGAACACCTTCTTTATCATTTGTTTTTAAAGAAATTTCTAATCCCTTAAGAACCTCAAAGACATTCACCCCAGTTCGTTGAGTCACTGGGTCCTTTGAACTTATTTTTTCGTCACTGTAGACAGAGGCCGGTCCACGCATTTGAACTGTGTTTTCATTTTCTTCTTGGCGTAGACGATAGTACTCGCCTTCTTTTTCGCGAACATCATTGAGCTCTGCAGGCGTCTTTGGAGTCTCTGTTCCTGGGCGCAAAGTCCCTTCCGCATGGAAGCCTTCACCTAGAAAAATTTTATTGCCTGGAATATTCATCGCAATAAAGGCGTCTTTATTGGTCTGAAGCTTCATGTCCCCGTCATCACCAAAATACTGCCCGTTCTTATCAAACGGAGTGGTCTGAGTTTTAAAACCACCGAAAATATAGCGATCGCCTAATTTGCGATTTCCAACATTCACGGCCTGATTAAAAATTTGCGAAATTTCTTGCGAGGTCACCTGACGAGTTTGCTCGTTGGCGCTAGCATCACTGGATTGTGAAATTGCCAGCTCTTTTGCCCGCACCAACATATCGCCAAGTTCACCAAGGGACTGATCAGAAAACTCTAAGAAGGATTTTGCATTATTAATATTTTTTACAAACTGAGCATTCCCGCGCTCCTCAGTACGTGCTGATAAAACTTTCGCTGCGGCCAAGGGATCATCCGATGGTTTATTCACCCGCTTCTGAGTTGCAGCTTGATTTTGCAAATCAGACATATCGGTACGATTCTTCGATATGTTCTTGGTCACCTGATTGTACTGCATTTTATCTGCAATTCTCATCGTCTATTCCTATAGTCGTTTCAAATTCAATACGGTATCAAACATTTCATCGGCAGTGCGAATCAGTCTGGCCGATGCATCGTAAGCTTTTTGCATTTCAATCATCTTTGTGGCCTCCTCATCAAGGCTCACTCCGCTGATACTTTCGCGAATATTCCCAAGCTGCGATAAAATATTTTTCTGTGACTCTTGGCCTTTGAGGGCTCTTTGAGTGATCGAACCGATTTGTCCCACTTGGGAATTATAGTAATCATCAAATGTGGCTCCACCTTCCATCACGGCCTGGTGCTGAAGGGTCGAGATCATATTGGCAATCGTATTGTCACCCGGAGCATCTTTTCTGGCCGCCGAAGCAATGCGATCTGGATCTTGCAAGATTGTTTTATTCACTTGAATTTTTTCAGAAGCGCCAGCGATATCTGCGGGCATTTCAAAAAACAAAACACCTTGACGACCTTGGCGATCAAAACCTTCAATGTGACTTGAATTCACTTCTTTCGCCAGTGTGTAAGCCATCTTGTCGATTGTCTGCAAATGATCTTCGATCAAGCCATCGCGCACTTCTAGGGCTCCACCAATTTTTCCGCCCTTCATTTGCTGAGTCACATTGAACAAAGAACCATGTTCACTGGATTTATAAAAAATTTCGACTCGGTCGCGCTCGTCAGTGTGTTTGGCCGTCATCTCATTTGCCGAAGTGCCAGAAACAAGGACCGCGGTGTTCCCAGCAGTCACTGTCACCATGCCGTCTTGCCCTTCGGCCCAACTGATTTCCACTTTTTCACCAATTTTTTTAACTAATAAATCCCTGCGATCGCGTTCGTCATTGGCAGGATTACCTTGAATTTCAACTTGCTGAATTTTTTCATTCAGTGTTGCAAGTTCTTTGGTCAATTGATTGATTTCATCCACAGTGGTTTTGATTTGACCATCAAGATCATCTTGGATGGCTTTCAACTGACCATTGACGCGTTGAAAATCACCAGCCAAGGCATTCCCTGCTTCTTTAACC
>DGYJ01000127.1:16619-27809 GCA_002396665.1 Bdellovibrionaceae bacterium UBA5009 | reverse complement strand
CCCTGCTTCTTTAACCATGGATCTTGAAGTCAAACTCTCGGGACTATTTGAAAGTTCCCTGAAGGCATTAAAAAAGTCTGTCATGTATTGATTCAGACCCTTATTCATTTGCTCGTTGTAAACTTGCTCGACACGCGAAAGGGCATCAGCTCTTGAGTCCGAATAGCCCATATTCGTTGTTTCTTTTTGGATTTGCTTTTCGAGCCAAGGATTGTTGGTTCGCGAAACACTGCCGGCGCGGGCGCCCATTCCGATGCGTAGTCGTCCTTCACCAATCGGAGGATTCGTCGTCAAATCAACTCGCTGACGAGAATACCCTTCCGTTGATTTGTTCGAGATGTTATGGGCAACGGTCTGCAAAGACGTTTGACTGTTTTGCAGAGATCTTTTACCCACATCCATCATGGACGAAATTTTAGACATCCTGTCCTCTTCCTCTGTCCGTTGGCAACCATTCTAGTTGCCGATTTATCTTGGCCCCAACAAGGCCACTTATCTAAAGATCGATTCTAAGCTTCTTTACTGACGAAATTCCCCGTTTGTTCAGGACCTGTTTTATACTGTCCCTTTTTTTCGTAGGTTTTGCTTCCGCTCAAAGATTCTTTGATGTCATTCATAGTGCCATTCAAAGTGCTTAGAGCCGATTGTGCATAGGCTTCATTTTCTTTATTCAAATCAGTTAATCTTTTAATGATCATGTCCAATGTCGCATGCAATGTGCGAAGACGGTCCCCGGCAGGTCCACTGATCTTTTGTGCAATTTCAAGCAATCTTGGATTTTCAACATCGGCTTTCACCATCAAGGCCAACTCTTGGGCATGTTTGCCACGCAAAGTATCGGCCAATTTAATTTTCATCAGGACTTGATCTTTTTGCAGATTGTTTTCTTGTAAATTATCTAACTTTGCATCCAACAAAATTTGTTTTTCTTTGCGAACGAAATCCAAAAGCTGTCTGTACAACTTCGTGAGGTCTTCTAAATTTGAAACTAGTTTTGTGTAAGCTCTTTCGATTGGCGCATCCATGTCCAAACCTCATCTCTTCATCGTGAAGAATTAATTCATTGTTTCTAAGTGATCATCTACCATTTTATCAGCCACAGCCTTGGCATCGACTTGATATTTTCCTTCGTCAATCAATTTGCGAAATTTTGCAACCTTCTCCATGTCGACATCTGGTGCTGCATTGGCAAGATCTTTAATTTTTTTCGCTTCCATTGCACGCGGAGAAACTTCAACACGGCTTGCATCTTCAGCGCCTGAAGAAAGAATCGAACTTGCTGCACCTTTTTCAGATGCATTTTTGGAGGATTTTGTTTTGTCAGTTTTTTCTGACTTTGCACCATCGACCAAATTCAAATTTTGACCGATTTTATTGTGTGTAATTTTCATAGAGCCTCCTGACTCGTTACTTAGACATTACTGATAGTGTATCATAAAGAGACAGTCCCACAAAATCATTCTGAGACAGTTTGTTCAGACTGACCAAGAGACCAGAAAAACGATTTGGCGTCAGGACTTAATAAACCCAGGGTCTGCCCCTGCTCTAGGCTTTGTCCCACTTTAATTGAAGATGGTTCGCCCCTAAAAACGAATTGGGATTTTGCCCCCTGATCGTGGAAAATTTCCAAAAGGCTTTCCTCTGTGCTCAGTTTAATTTTATTGGCGAGCTTCCCAGCCCAGGGGCTCTTCAGCTCGGTCAAAAGTCCAGAAGACTTTTCAGCATCCCTTTGAAATTGCAGAGTCAGCGGGTAATCACGACGATTATTTTGAATAGGCAAAGCTTTGAATTCTGACTGGGCATTCAATGGCAGTGGACCGTGGGTTTGAATGTGGTCCTTCTTCAGACCAAACTTATCCCCATATTTTTCCACCAACTGATCATAGATCATATCGGCGATGCCAATGCCACCTCGGTCGCCCCATTTTTCAACGTACTCTTGATCCAATTGCTCTTTAAATATTTTTTCGCCCTGGCTGGCAGGTAAAAATTCTGATTCGCTGACAGTCGATCGCATCGACTTCATCATTTCGCGCAGAAATTGTTTTTCATACATCTGGGCGACATCACGAAATTGTTTATCGATTTTATTGCGCACATGATTTTCAAGATCACCTTGAGGCTGTGCTCCTGCGGATTTTATTCCTAAATCAGCCATGTAGCACCGCGATTTCTACATGCTTCGAGAAAAAAAAGTGGGGAGTTGAGTCAGAGAATCTTGTGCATCCTGCACTTGACTCTTCACTTGGCCTATAAGCACCAATCCTTGGTGACTGCTGACCTTTGTCTTCTGTTCCCTGCGAGAAACTTTTGACTCTTGACCTTCCATGGTTCTCGATCTCTTTCTCACCCTCCCCGTGTTTTAAACACATCCATGTGTCTAAAACAAAACCAAAAACTAAATCTAATAATTCTATTGTATTAAAAGCTGTGTCATTTCGAAACAAAAAACTCATAAAATTTCAAGTTCCCCGTGCAAAGCTCCAGCTGCCTTGATGGCTTGGAGCAAAGTCACCAGGTCTTTAGGACTGACTCCAAGTTTATTTAAGGACTGGACTAGATCTCCGACGCTGACTCCTGTATCAAGCACAGCAATTTTTTCTTCTTTCATATCTTTCTTGTCTTTTGAATCAGACCCGACCTTGACTGAAATTCCGCCATGGGCAACGGCCACTTTCGAAATTTTAACTTTATCACCGATGACAACTGTTCCGGTTTTTTCATTCACAATCACAACTGCACGGCTATCGGGATTGATCTGAATAGTTTCAATCGTTGCGAGCAACTCGACACCTCGGTTTTCATAGGAGGCCGGTGTGACAACATCAATTGTGCCGCCATCTTTAGCCGAAGCATACTGTCCACCCAATTCTTTATTGATGGTTAAAACAGTGCGTGCTGCCGTCGTAAAATCTGGATTATGCAAAGTCAGCCGAAACATCTTTTTGGTGGCAAAATCGCTTTGGATATCTTTTTCGATCATGGCTCCATTGGGAATTCTTCCTGATGTCAGGTGCATATCCTTCCCATCACCACCAATTACAACTGTCCCTTGGGCCACTGCAAAAACTTGTTCGTTGGCAGCCCTTAAAGGCGACTGCAATAAAGTTCCACCTTGTAAACTTGAAGCATCACCGATTGAACTGACAGTGATATCTAAGGGATTACCCGCCTTCGCAAAAGCTGGTAGAGTTGCTGTCACAATAACAGCGGCTACGTTTTTACTTTGAATGTCTGCATTTTCAAGTTTAATTCCAAGCTTGTCCAACATACGGGCCAAACTTTTCGATGTGAATTCACTTTTTCCATCGCCTGTACCCTTTAAGCCAACAACCAATCCGTAACCGATCAATTGATTTTCACGCACTCCACGAATGCTAGCGATGTCTTTTAATCTGGCTGCAGAAGCCAGCTGCGACGCCAAAAGCACCAATAAAAATGAAATTGGTATAAGAACCTCGCGTAGTAATTGAAGTATTTTCTTACTGAATGTTTTCATTTTTATCCTTTCGGCGAAGACTGACCACATCCAATTGGGGATCCAATACTTTGCTCGAGCTCACACCCTCATCATTGTAGTCTTCAGGTCGAATCATACCGGCCAAGATGACTTTAAATTCACGCTTGCCAATCATAAATGGCTGAGTCCCTTTGATACGGTAATTCCCGTCAGGCAATCGTTCCGCGATACGAGCAGGAATTTGCTGAACATCGGTAAGATCATTTTTTTCTTCTTTCGGAGCGGACACAACACCAGGAGCTGGGGTTTTATCCGACGGCGGAAGTTGAATCGCAGCTTTTTCAGCAGCTGGTGCGCGTCCTTCTGCCTTTGCCTTTTCGGCTTCAAGCGCCAACTTTTTTTGCGCTTCAATTTCTTTTTCCTGATCTTCAAGCTGCTTCAAAAGTTTTTTAATTACACTGACTTTAGTTTCAACTTGGCGAAGGGCGGCCCCTTCCATTTTCACATTCACAATGTCGCCTTCTTTGCGGGCTTTATTTTGAGCAAACAAATACGAAGTTTGGCCATCCATCATCCACATCGAGCCCGCAGAACTTCCTAAGTCAGACTCCTCTTCCATTCTGGCCTTGGTCATTTTTTTATATTGGCGATCCACAGCGTATCCCATTTGTGGCTGATCAGAGTATTTTAAAATATTTTCCTGAACCACCTCTGGAGTCATTGGCTTTTCTGCTTCTTTTTTAGAGAACAATGAACACGATGAAAAAACCACTGCCAGAAAACCCCAAAAAATGATTTCAAAAAATTTTATTCCGAACCATCTTGAACTCATAACAACCATACCTTCCATTTTATTACGCATCTTTATCACTTCACAACAAGGGTCTGATCAGACTGAATCTGAGCAGAAAGCAACTTGTTTGTCCCAACAGTTTTAATCTTAATCACATCGCCAACAGATCCACTTTCTTCTGCACTTGCTTGCAGCGTAATTTGAAAGTCATCTTCGCTTAAGAACACTTTAACCATTTGACCTTTTTTGATCACAACAGCTTTTCGAAATTGAGACTCTGTCAAAATAGCACCTTGGGATACCGACTGGGCCAGGGTCATTTTTGTAAACTGTGCAGGTGTCATCGCCGTAGACGATACGGAAGCAATATCCCTGGTCTGCATCGAATAATCATCAGACTCTAGGGCCTTTGAAATAGAAAGTAAGTTTTTACTAGCCACGGGAACTGACTTATAAGCCTTCACTTGGATTGGAACCCATAATGTTTGATCTGAAGTGTCCATCTTCACAACAATTGAACTTTGAATTTTTTGAAGACCGCTCAGATCCAAATTCCAATTCAATGATTTTTGATTTCGCAATGAATTCATTTGAATTTTCGAAGACGCATTCACTTCAAACTGGCAATCGCCACAAAGGCTAGAAAGTTGATTTTTGATTTTTCTATTAAACTCAGATTCAGAAAAAAAACTTTTTGGTCGGATCAGAACCGTTTCTGGAATTGTGTACTGCGGATTAAAACGAGCTAAGTCTGCAGTTTTAAAAATTTCAGTCCATTTTTGTCTTGGCAAAGATATCGACAAAGACCCAGAAGAATCCACAGGAACAGTTGTGGATTTCAGCGCTAAAATTAAATCCTGCGGGGCTGATTGCAATTCAACAAGATCATACAACGTGTATTTTTCTTTTGCAGAAACTTCGACCTCGTGGCCAAGACGAATTTGCGCTTTTGTTCCTTCTGCCGCAATAGAAAAAGAGGACATCAAAGTCCCAAAAAACAAAATAGATAAAATTTTGTTTTCAAAAGTTAAAATTAAATTTAAAAAGTACGCGATCTGTTTCATTAATTATTATCTCATGTTGTTAATAGACTGAAGCATCTGATCTGATGCTTGCAAAACCTTACTGTTCGTTTCATAGGCCCTTTGGGCTGTGATCATGTTCACCATTTCATCGACGATATTCACGTTACTGGTCTCTAACTGTCCTTGGGCCAAATAGCCCGTGCCACTTAATCCCGGTCGGCTTGCGATCGCTTGACCGCTGGCAGGGGTTGGTGAAAATAAATTCTTACCAATAGCTTTAAGGCCTGCTGGGTTCACAAAGTTGACAATATCAATTTGTCCAATGGCTTGCGGAACATCATTCAGTCCTTGAATGACTCGAACTTCACCCGAACCAGAAATTTCGACACCTTTAACATCAGGTGGGATTGTGATTTCGGGCTGTAAAGAGTTTCCATTTTTATCGACAAGTTTTCCCCCAGCATCTTTTCTGAATGCACCATCGCGGGTGTAGGCCATTTGACCATCCGGAGTCATGATCTGAAAAAAGCCAGCGCCTTCAATCATCAAATCAAAAGTATTCTTTGTGATATTCGCACTTCCCGTATCGAAATCTTTTTGAGTCGCCGCCGTTTTCACGCCAAGACCTGTTTGCACTCCGTTCGGAGAATAGGAATTCATTCCCGTGGCTGTACCGGGCTCTTTTGTTGTGTGGTAAAGCAAATCTTCAAATTCAGCTCGGGATTTTTTAAAACCATTTGTTGAAACGTTGGCAATATTATTGGCAATGACATCCATATTATTTTGCTGTGCGGACATCCCCGTCGCTGCCGTATTTAAGCTCTTCAACATTTTCGACTCCTTCAGTTCGTAACTAAAACAAAATGAAATTTAAAAAATCATCTCAAATTAAAAAGTTGTTTTCCCAACCACATTCACCAATTTATCTGCCATCCCATCGTAGGCATTGATCGCTTTTTGAGTGCTTTCAAAAATACGATGGGTTTGAATCATGTCCGTCATCTCTTGCACGACGTTCACATTGCTCATTTCAATAAAGCCGCTTTTCATGGCTGGATTTTCAATCACAGAAATTTCTGGTTTGGCATTGGGCTTAAATCCATAAAGTGACTGACCACCCTTTTGAATAGCATCTGGATTAACAACATTAATGACTGAAATTTTCCCGAGGGATTGTTCGCCAGAAAAAATTTCGCCTTGATCAGAAATATGCAAAGTTTGCGAGTCAGATATTTGGATGGTTCTGTTTTCAGGTGATTCGGTAGGATCACCTGCCTTCAAAACTGGATATCCATCCTTAGTCACTAGTTTGCCATTGCCATCCATTGTGAAATTGCCAGCCCGTGTGTAGCGAATTCCATTGGGTGTTGCCACTTCAAAAAAACCATTTCCTTCCAATGCAACGTCTAAAGGATTTCCGGTTCGTTTTAAGCTGCCCTGTGAAAAATCAGTAAATGTTCCTTTGGTGTCGACAAAACTTTTGTCCCCGCCTTGATTATCATAAAAACTTTCGATCGAGGCCGTAACACGTGGAACCTGAATCGTCGTCGGTGGTTTTTCATTCGCCGTCAGATATTCATTGAATACCTGTTGGTCACGTTTAAACCCAGGAGTATTTACATTGGCAATATTATTGGCGATCGTGTCCAGCTTAAGACTTTGGGCCATAGCTCCGCTTAGCGCTGTATAGACTCCTTTTGTACTCATCTGGACCTCCACAACAAATTGAAGCAATACGCGGACCATCCAGACCTTAGACTTGATTCCATTCTTCAGGACTTAAAAAGTAATTTTATTCGCCGATACGACTTTTCAAACTCGACAAAGGGCTGCCACTTCTGTCGCCTTCTTGACCGGACCGTCAAAACATTCCCTCGACGCCCAAGCCACATTTCTAGATACTAAAAGACATATGTTAAAAGGTTTAGCATCATTCAAAAAAAATAGCGTCTTCTGCAAGGTCACCTTTTCGACATTGTTTCATTTGTTTTTTTTGACTTTGATTTCATTTCTATCGATCTCTTCAAATGCAGCGTTACCATTGGGTTCAAATCAAGAAACGGTAATTTTGCAATCAAGCAAAGAAAATCTTAAACAACGACTAAAAAATATTTCTTTAAAAAACAGCCAAGCCCAATCCCAAGCCCTTATTTTTGATTTGCCAGTGACCTACAATCGACAGGTCAGCAAATGGGTAAATTTTTTCCAAACCAAGGGGCAGCGCTGGTTTCGTGAATGGCTGGAAAGATCCTCACGTTATTTACCGTTTATCCAAAATGAATTGCGCGAAGAAAATATGCCGACCGACCTCGCTTTTATGGTGATGGTCGAAAGCGGATTTTCGGCCTCGGCCGTCAGCTCGGCCCAAGCCGTGGGACCATGGCAATTTATTGCCTCCACAGGAAATCGCTATGGTTTGAATAAAACATGGTGGTTAGATGAACGCAAAGATGTCGAAAAAAGTACAAAGGCAGCCATTCGATATATGAAAGATCTTTATCAAGAGTTCGGCTCTTGGTACTTAGTTGCCGCAAGTTACAACATGGGCGAAAACGGTTTGCGCCGGCAGGTTCAAAAACATGGCACTCGCGATTACTGGGCCTTAATTAGAAAAAAAGCTCTTCCTGAAGAAACAAAAGAGTATGTTCCAAAAATTTTAGCGGCGATGTTGATTTCAAAAGCTCCAAATCTGTATGGATTTCGCTCCCTTGAACGTCGCGAAATTTTAGCCTACGACACTGTGAAGGTTCCAGGCGGCACTGATCTTGATGTCTTGGCCGATAAACTTGGGGTCACAAGAAAAGCACTTAAAGATTTGAATGCAGAAATCGTCTTGGGTTATATCCCAAGACAAATTTCCGAACATGCGATTCGCGTTCCAAAGGGATCCAAATACTTGGTCACAGAATATATAAGTGAAAAAAACCAACGACTCTCTCGGGAGTAGTTTTGAAAAAAGTTTTAGTTCAAAAATATGGCGGCGTCACTGTCGCAGATCCTGAAAAGATAAAATCTGTTGCAAAATCTATTTACCAACTATCACAAAAAAATCTCTCGCTCATTGTCGTTGTCAGCGCCATGGGAAAAACGACGAACGAGTTAATTGCCTTGGCACAAAAAATTTCCACCCACCCAGAGCCCCGTGAAATGGATATGCTGCTTTCTACTGGCGAAAGAATCAGCATGGCTTTGATGAGCATGGCCCTGCATGATCTTGGCGCTACTGCGATCAGCTTCACAGGAAGCCAATCTGGAATTATGACCAATGAATCCCATATCAATGCACAAATTCAAGATGTGAAAGCCTTCCGGGTCCAAGAGGCCCTTGAACAAAATAAAATTGTTGTGCTTGCTGGCTTTCAAGGGGTTTCACCAAAAACGAAAGAAATCACAACACTTGGTCGCGGGGGTTCGGACACGACGGCCGTTGCCCTGGCTGCGGCCTTTGGGGCTGAACGCTGTGAAATTCTTAAAGAAGTCATCGGAGTAATGACTGCGGACCCTAAAAAAGTGGCCAATGCAAAAAAAATAGAAAAACTTAATTATCAACAAATGCTTGATATGACTTTTTGGGGAGCCCAGGTTTTGCATTACAGATCGGTTGAGCTTGCAGCACTTAAAAAAGTCCCCTTGTTTGTTGGAACAGCAGCATCATCCCAACTTAGCTATCAAAATATGAACCCCTCGGAGGGCACAATGATTTCAGAAGAAAAAAATAATTCCTATGAAAGTTCGAAACCCTTGGCTGTCAATTCGCACTCTCAGGTTCTAAAATTTTTCTGCCGCGGCGAAAGTTTTCACCAAACTTGGGATCTACTTTTAAGCGAGCTCAGAAAACAAAAAATTTCTTTTCCACAATTGCTTTTTTCAGAAAAAACAACGGATGGATTTGTTTTTTTCACCACTGGCGCTGCGGAATGGACTCAGTCAGTTATCCAAATTAAAGATCAACTTCAAGGGCTTCAATTGACTGATACAAATATTTGCTCTGTGAGCTTAACCTGCACCGGCGTTACTCAGCCCGAACTATTTCAAAAAGTTTGCGGAACTCTATCAAAAGAAAATATTTCGATCATTAATATTTCTGTGAGTGGGATGTCGATCAGTGTTTTTATTGAAATGAAAAACGAGGCCAAAGCCTTAAATGCTCTTCACAGCCTCATCGATACAAATTAATTTAAATTTATATTTTCTGCTCTATTTTTGTTTGATGGTGTCGCCATTCACAAAGTTGTATTTTTGTTTGCGATAGGCCTCATTCATATTTTCGAAAATATTTGTATAGGCTCCACGAATTCCATCGGGACCAACAACTCCTGCTACTCCACGATTGAATTTTGGATCGTAGGCAAGATCTGGGCGAAACTCATCCAGATTAGGATTTTGATTAAGCGCATTTGAGTCACTTGGAGTAGGCGCAAATTCTTCTTCACTTATGGAACCAAAAGCAGTTGCCCCGTTTCCACCACCACGCCATCCATTCAAAATATCCATGTCAGCGCCAATATCACCGCCAGCACCACCGCCAGTCGCGACAGAGCCACCACCAGCTCCACCGTTACTTCCTACATTCGCGCCATTCCCTTTACGACCACCGGGGCCATCACCGGCTTTACCGGCAGAGCCTTTATCTGTTCCGACAAGTGCTGCAGGATTCACGTTTCCACCGCCAGCTAAATCACCAGCACCAAGGCCACCAGCAGATTTAACACTTCCGCCGCCCCCAGCTTTTCCACCAAGGTAAGAACTTTCAGCAGTTGATTGCTTGGAAATACAATTGTCAGAAGTAGGATTTGCAGCACACTGACAAACTCGACTTGTTTTAGCAAAAGCTGGATTTGTACAAACTTGCGGGCCAAGCGCAGTACATGCTGCTGAGTTCGGATCAGAAATACATGGCGAAATGTCCGGAGGCAAGCCAGTACCATTGGCTCCACTACCACCATTCGACATTTCTTTTACACTGTTCAAACACCCTAAAGAAGTTTGCAACGACTTACCGATTTGCTCTAAATCACTACTGTTTTTATCGATCTGAGCTTGAATAGCACCGCAACTATTTTGAAGTCCAGCGACCTGGGCACTTGCTTGTTGATAAAAAGCTTGATCGGCAGTTGTGTAGTGTGAAGCACAACTTTGAATCGTGTTTGCAAACTGGCTACATTTGCTTGCGCACTCTTGCTTATAAGTAGTGCAAAGCTCATTTGATTGCTTAACAGTATTTTGTAAAGGCAACAATGCGTCTGCGGCATATGCACAATTAGCCAATACACCTGGGGCCCCACCAAGTCCCATTGACGAGTAGGCTGTTCCGAAATTATTTTTTTCAATTTCTGTAATTTCACATTGCGAAACAGCGTAATCCTTTTCTCGCTCGCATAATGCCTGAGCCTGAAGAATAGTCTCTTGCTTACAATTATCTGGCCTAGAATTATCGGGATCAGCGACCGCTGCTTGTGGTAAATTCGCACTTACCGCTGGAGAATTTGCTTTTCTACTTTGCGCCGCTACTCTAACTTGCCTTCTCTGCGCAGAAGTCCCTGACTTGTAATTTTGGGCCACCTGCACTGTTGATTTTGGCAATTTTCTTGGAAAGCAGCCACCCGTTGGCTGTGGAATTGGAAAAAATTCAAATCCATTATAAACTACACTTCCACTCTTTACAATTTTCCCATTCACAATACATGGCGGACCAGATTGTTTCGTCCTTGGATTTTTTCTATAATTACACACAACTCCACCAGTCGTCCAACTGGCCGCTAAATTTAAAGCTCCACCAACTAATTTATTACCTGCATTACAGACACTTGTACGAAGTCCTTGACTCATTCCCAATTTGTCAGCAATACACCCCTGAACGCTGCCTTGACATGTCTTGGGCGGCGGCTTAGGCAAAACTGCAGTTGCTTCTA
>DGYJ01000127.1:15331-16487 GCA_002396665.1 Bdellovibrionaceae bacterium UBA5009 | reverse complement strand
CAGTGATCTAAAGATCATGACATATGACATAGAATTCCCCCACATATATCTTATCGTACATTGCGGTAAATACCTTTATAGATAGATAAAATGCGCCAAATCGAATTAGTTTAAGATGATCTTTTTTACAATTGATTATAGATTTTTTCGTCTCATAATGAGAATCTAGACTGCACAATCAAAGGAATCATATGAACAACTCGCTTTTCGACTTCACAGTCACAAACGCAAACGGACAACCGCAGGACCTTTCACAGTACAAAGGAAAAGTTGTTTTGGTCGTTAATGTTGCAAGTAAATGTGGATTCACTCCACAATACAAAGGACTCGAATTTTTGTACCAAAAATTTTCTTCAAACGGCTTAGTTATCTTAGGCTTTCCTTGCAATCAATTTGGAGCCCAGGAGCCCGGCAATGATAGCGAAATTCTAAGTTTCTGCTCACTGAATTACGGTGTCACATTTCCCGTCATGTCTAAGGTTGATGTGAATGGCGAAAAAGCAGCCCCTGTTTTTCAATTCTTAAAATCCAGTGCACCGGGCTTGCTGGGCACTGAAATGATCAAATGGAACTTTACAAAATTTTTAGTTGGAAAAGATGGCAAAGTGATTGAAAGATACGCCCCGAACACCGAGCCTTCTGCAATCGCCCAAGATATCGAATTGGCTTTGAAAGCCTAACCAAAGTCCAGAGTGAATTGCTAAAATGTATTAGCGACCGTGGAACTCTTCAACCCGCCTTGTTGACTTGCAAAATACATAAGCACAATTTACGATCTCTGTATGGAAAGAATTAAAAATTACCCCGAGTTTTGGAATTTTTACCTGAGTCAACACAGCAGTCGAACATGTCGCAATCTCCATTTTATTGGAACACTTGCAGCACTATCTTTGCTTGTTCCAATTGTCATGTTCGCCCCGTCTTACTGGCCAATTTTATTTGTGCTAGGATACGCCTTTGCCTGGGTTGGACATTTTAAGTTTGAAAAAAACAAACCCGCCACTTTTCAATACCCATTCTGGAGTTTGATTTCCGACTTCAAAATGCTTTTTCATTTTCTTAAAGGTAGTCTTGACGAAGAATTAAAAAAAGCCTCGGTCACATTAAAAGATTAACTTAATCCCCAAGAAAATAAAAATTTTACCGAATTGAAAGC
>DGYJ01000127.1:5500-15143 GCA_002396665.1 Bdellovibrionaceae bacterium UBA5009 | reverse complement strand
CAACAAAATCAGTTTTGGAAAAAGTGCAGCACCTGTAAAAATCCCATTGGCTTCGGTTCAGTTTACTACACTTGTAATGTCTCGACTTGCAATGGACTAAGAACTGGTTATGTTTTCTGTAAAGTGGGGTGTTTTGAGGCCCATGTGCCCGGGGCAAGACACCGCGATGCCTGGGCCGTCGAACAGAAATCTCCCTCTGCAGCGGAAGCCGCAAGACTTTCTGCGACTGTGGACGTAAACACAAACTCTGCCACGCGGTCCAGTGACGCTTCAATATCTGCAAATGATCGCCAGCCCCAAAGACGTATTGTAACGTCAACCCCGGCAGCTTCGGCAACAAACCACGCTTCAACGACAACAAATTTTGGTGGTCAAAAAATTCCTCGCGAAGTTTTAGTGATTGCCTCAAGATTAAAAGAATATATCACTGCACGAAGTGATTATAATACTTCTGGGTCAGTCATGGATGTCTTGTCTGATCATCTTCGAATTCTTTGTGATCGCGCCATCGACAACGCACGCGCAGATGGTCGCAAAACTGTGATGGATCGCGACTTCGAATTTTTAAAAAATTTAAAATAATATTTTCAATTTCAAAAAATCTAATTTCTTGGCTCCAAAAATGCAAAACGCGATGGTGGCCTAGCCAGCACCGCGTCTTTTGCCAAAGGATTCCGAATTCAAAGATCGGAGGTCCCTATGGCGGATAAACAAAGTAACACCCGTTACTTCGATATTCGGCGTATTTTAAAAATTCTGTATCAGATTTTAGTCCTGATTTTATTGGTTGAAGGATTCGGCTGTTGGCGGGGCCACTTCACAACAGCACGCAAAAAATCTTGGACCATAAAATAAAAAAGGCCACGTTTCCGTAGCCTTTTCCAAAATTAATTATTTGATCAGCCTAAGCCCTCTTGTACAAATGGTCTCAAGCCTGAGTTCGGCTTGGGCATGAGCTTGCCTTTTTGCAAGCGAATGACCAAACGCATGTTCGAAAGGGTTGAGGCCATTTGTACAAGGGGGCTTAGCAATCAAAAAAATTCAAACTAGTGCTTTGAAGCCTTCGCTTTTGCTGGAGCCTCTTTATCTTCAGAATCTGCACCAGCTTTGCTTGCAAGTTTAGCTGCCTTCGCCGCTTTTGCAGACATCGCGGTTGGTTTTGCATCAGAACCCAAATCCAAATCTTCACGGTCTTCTGCCGCTTCAGATCCATCAGTGGTCATCAACAATTTACCGATTCCATTTTTTGCCAAAATTTTCGTGCGAAGGTCTGCTTTCAAAGCTGGGTGCTCTTTCAAGAAAGTTTTCGCTTGGTCACGACCTTGCCCCATGCGCTCGCCATTCATGCTGAACCATGCACCAGATTTTTCAACCAAGTTCGCAGTCACTGCCAAATCCAGCAAATCACCTTCTTCAGAAATACCTTCACCGTACATCAAATCAAATTCCACTTTCGTGAACGGTGGAGCCATTTTATTTTTCACCACTTTCACAGCTGTTCTGTTACCAGTCACATCTTCGCCGTTTTTAATAGCGCCAATGCGGCGAACATCCAAACGGATTGAAGAGTAAAACTTCAAAGCATTACCACCCGTTGTTGTTTCTGGGTTTCCGAACATCACGCCAATTTTCATACGGATTTGATTGATGAAAATAACAAGAGTATTTGAACGATTGATCGCAGCTGTCAATTTTCTTAAAGCTTGAGACATCAAACGAGCTTGAAGACCCATGTGGCTGTCGCCCATTTCGCCTTCGATCTCTGCACGAGGAACTAACGCCGCCACAGAATCCACAACCAACACGTCAATGGCGCCTGAACGCACAAGTGTTTCTGTGATTTCTAAAGCTTGCTCACCAGTATCTGGTTGGGAAATTAAAAGATCTTCTGTGTTCACTCCCAATTTGCGGGCGTAGTTCACATCCAGTGCATGCTCTGCATCCACGAAAGCAACAACTCCACCTTTTTTCTGAGCCTGTGCAATCACAGACAATGCAATTGTTGTTTTACCAGAAGATTCTGGTCCGTAAACTTCAACAATTCTTCCTTTGGGTAGACCACCAATTCCAAGAGCGATATCTAAACTCAAGGCCCCAGTGCTGATCACTTCTGCATCTTTGATCAAAGTCTCATTGCCGCCCAGGCGCATGATCGAACCTTTACCAAATTGTTTTTCGATTGTTGATACGGCAAGTTCCAAAGCTTTCACTTTTTCTGCATTGGCCTTTGAATCCATAGATCCGTTATTTGTTCCAGTCATGTTTGCCATGATGATCTCCTTTTCGTTTCTTCCAGGCTTTTCTTTTGACGAGCCCAAAAGTATTTTAAATTTTGTCGAGAGTGTTCACTATGAAAGCCCTCGGGTTACGTCCTTAATGTCATTGAAAAGTTACTTTCAGGATTCAGTGTTTTTTAAAAATCACGATTTGCCAGGAAGCAAATTTATGAATTTTGCAAAACACTTTTCAGAAGCAGCTCCATCGCGTAGTCCGCCGACAAAGACTGGATCTGAATCCGTGAACCTGAAAACAGTTTTTTATCACTGCTTTCAAACTGTGGGCCGCAAACAGCGAAGCACACAGTTCCTACCGGTTTTGCAGACGTCCCTCCAGACGGCCCCGCAATTCCGGTAATGGCCACAGACCATTCCGATTGTAACTTTTCGCGCACTCCCTGCGCCATTTGACGAGCGACCAACTCGCTCACCGCGCCCTCACTGAAGAGAGCCTCTCGACGTACCCCTAGAAGATTCACTTTCGCTTCGTTGGAATAACTAACTACAGATCCTAAATAGACGTCAGAGACGCCGGCTAATTCTTTAATCAGCGCGGAAAGTTTGCCTCCAGTGCAGCTTTCCGCAAAACTCATCGTGAGTTTTTTCTCGCGAAAGATTTGGATGAGATCAGACCTTTTGTTGCTTTCGTTTTCACTCATGAAATTCACCTCACGAAGTGATCACCATCTGGGAACCCAACCAAGCTGTGTGAGTATAAATAAACTGCATCACAATATTGGCAATGATTCCAGCGGCGACGTCGTCAGCAACAACTCCAAGTCCGCCTCGAACCTTCTTATCTATGTATCCTATGGGGAATGGTTTCAAAATGTCCAGCAAACGAAACAAAAGAAAGCCAAAAACATAACTTTGGACCGTTATGGGAAGCCATGTCATGGTGATGAGGAAACCTAAAAACTCATCGACAACGATCTCTTTCGAGTCATGTCCTCCGTATTTTTGTTCGTACAGTTCTGCAGACAAAATAACAAATGGCGTCAATAGTGCCGTGATCCCCATGGCAAAAAATGGGCCCAAAAAATTCAAGCCCAAAGCCCAGGGTAAAGTCGCCAATGTTCCCCAAGTGCCCGGGGCTTTCTTTATTTTTCCAACTCCAAACAAGGTGGCAAATTGAATCAGAAAATTTTTAACAACATTCATAGATCCCCATATTCATATTCATTTCGCCCTCGGGGCCTTCAAAGAAATTGTCAGTTCATAGCTCATGATTTTTGTCTGCGGATTTTGAATTTGTTCGACATCGTCCACGGCATAGCCATGAAAAGTTCCTTCGACCCGCTCGGTGGTTTGAGCTGCTTTTTCACAAAGGGACTGCAGCTCGCTGATCTGATTGCAGACAAAATAAATATCCTTCTCGGCCCGTTTGTGAAATTGAGCCTTAAAGTCTTTAAAAATAAATTGGGACTTCAGACCCTTCATAAAAATCTGATCCACCATGTACAGGGCCACAGAAAGTTCTGCCCCCATAGCTAAAGCTCCAAAATACATCGAGCCCACATGGTTTTTAGTCACATAACCAAAGGGAATCTTCACGGCGCTCACCTGCTCGTCCAAACGAACCACCTGGGGACGCATAAATCCGAGCAAAGGAATTTTACCCAAACTAAAAAATTGAATAAAGGCCGATAGCTTTTTGATATGAGACAACATGTTTTTATTGAACATTGACTGCCTCCAAGGCGCAAGCTAATCCTGCATTATGGCTTGGACAAAACGCCCACCGCGCACAGCACGAAATGTTATGATGGATTTGCTGTCCCGCCGGGACCATTCCGAAAAAGAACTTCGTCAAAAATTAAAACAAAAAGAATTCACCAGCGAAGACATCGACAAAGCCTTGGTTTATGCATTTGAGTGCAATCTGATTCCCGAGCCCCAAGATCTTGCCGAAAGATTTGCACACTTTCTACACCGACAAAAAAAGGGCCATCTTTCTATCAATCAAACTTTGAAAAAAAAGGGACTGCCACCCGTTGCCTTGGATTATGATCTCGAGAAAGAAAAAGCCCTGCAGGCCCTTGAAATCAAACTCAGGGGGCGAGAACTTTCCGAACTTGATCGCGATCAAAAAGGAAAGCTGGGGCGATTCCTGCAAGCCCGCGGATACCCCCTGGATGTCATTCGCGCCGTTCTCTACAGCAAATCCTAAATCTTAGTTCCATTTTGAATAAAAAAATGGAATTATCAGTGGGATTATTCTTCATCAAAAAGGATTTAATATGGCTGCACCAACAAGCTCGCAAATTCGCCAAACATTCATCGACTATTTTAAAAAGCAAGGCCACACCCATGTTGGAAGCTCTTCCCTGATTCCTGAAAATGATCCCACTTTGTTGTTTGCCAATGCAGTCATGAATCAATTCAAAAATGCTTTTTTAGGTTTTGAAAAACGGGATTACACTCGCGCCGTTTCTTCGCAAAAATGCGTGCGCGCAGGCGGCAAGCACAATGACTTAGACAATGTTGGATTCACAGCACGCCATCACACTTTTTTTGAAATGCTTGGTAATTTTTCTTTTGGTGATTATTTTAAAAAAGACGCCATTCATTTTGCCTGGGAACTTCTAACGAAAGAATATCAAATCCCCAAAGAAAAACTTTATGTCACAGTTTTCGAAACCGATGACGAGGCCGCCGACATTTGGCACAAACAAGAAGGCATTCCCCGGGATCGCATTTTTCGTTTTGGCGAAAAGGATAATTTTTGGCGCATGGGTGATGTGGGCCCCTGTGGTCCATGCACTGAAATTTTTTATGACCACGGCCCTAAAGCTGGAAAAGAATCCGATCCCTACAAAGGCATTTTGGCTGGCGAAGATCGCTTCATCGAAATTTGGAATCTGGTGTTCATGCAATTTGATGAAAAATCACCAGGGGTTTTGGAAAAACTTCCGAAACCCTCTGTGGACACGGGCTCTGGTCTTGAGCGCGTCGTCGCAGCCCTGCAAGGTCACTACAACAATTATGATACGGATCTTTTTTCTCCGATGATTCAAACAGCTTCACGACTTAGTGGGGTCGAATATGTTAAAGATTTAGATATTTTGCGAAGCCGACCCGAGGTGGCCCAACAGACAGCCGCGCTTCGAGTTCTTGCGGACCATTGCAGATCCGTCGGTTTTTTAATTGCTGATGGTGCACTCCCTAGCAACGAAGGCCGGGGCTACGTTCTACGCCGCATTCTACGACGTGGAATTCGCTACGGTCGAAAACTCAATGAGCAAAAATCGATCTTGCCAGAAATGGTGGATTCGCTGATTGGCCACATGAAGGATTTCTACCCCGAACTTCAACAACGTCGTGATCATATTCTTTCTACGGTTCGTGACGAAGAAAGTCGTTTTATAACAACCCTTGATCAAGGCACAGAAATTTTGAATCACGAAATTTCAAAATTGAAATCAAAAAATCAAAAGCATATTCCAGGCGAACTTGTCTTTAAACTTTACGACACCTATGGATTCCCAGTGGATCTAACGGAAGTCATGGCCGCAGAGTCTGGCTTGTCGGTGGATCATAAAGATTTCGAAAAGCATATGGATGATGCTCGAACCAAAGCAAAGGCCTCTTGGAAAGGCCAAGCCATTGCTGGCAGCGAAGGGCATTTGATCACTTGGAGCCAAAATATTTTGCAAAAAAACAAAGCCACACAGTTTGTCGGCTATGATCAACTTGCAAATACGGCCACAATTCTTGGTCTCTCGGATGGCAAGTCAGAGGTGACAGAGCTCAAAGCGGGACAGCAGGGCTTTGCTATATTAAACCAAACCTCTTTCTATGCTGAAGGTGGCGGTCAAGTTGGCGATACAGGATACTTTAATTTAGAAACAAACAAGGGACCATGGAGTAAAAAATCAGCCATTGCCATTGTTGAAGACACAATCAAGAAAAATGAAATTTTTATTCACGCCATTCAAGCCCAGGAATCCCTTCAAGTGAGCCAAAAAATTATTGCCTCTGTCGAAAGCTCTAGTCGACGTCACTCTATGGCCAATCACTCGGCCACTCACTTGATGCACGCCGCTTTGAAAAAAGTTTTAGGCAGCCATGTGGGACAAGCGGGATCCGTCGTCGACACTGAACGTTTGCGTTTTGATTTTACCCATAACAAGCCCATGACGGCAGATGAAATTAAAAAAGTTGAAGATCTTGTGAATGAACAAATCAGTCTTCAAGTGCCAGTCCATGCCTCGATCATGAAACACAAAGACGCCATTGCCAGTGGAGCCGTGGCCATGTTCGGCGAAAAGTACGGCGACGAAGTCCGCGTTCTTCGCATGGGTGATTTTTCCTGTGAACTTTGCGGCGGAACCCACGTCAGCAACACATCCCAAATTCGCGTCTTCAAAATTGTTTCCGAAGGCGGCGTCAGCGCCGGAGTTCGCCGGATTGAAGCCCTGACCGGGGATCGCGCCGTTCAGTATCTTCTACAGAATGAAAAAGAAAATATTCATGCCCGTGAAGCCTTGGGCCTGAACACTGGTTTTTCCCATATTCTTACCAATCAAAATTTAGAAGTTACGAGCTCAATCGATTCGTTGAAAGAAAAAATTAAACATCTTGAAAAAGAAATTCGTAAAGCCCAATCGGGCCAAGTGGATGTGAATTCCCTTGCAGCAAAAGCAGAACAATTTAAAACGGCCCAGGGCCAAGGGCAACTTTGCCTTGTCGATTTGCAAATCGAAGACCGCGAAGTCTTAGCGCAAATCACAGATCAAATTAAAAATAAAATTGAAAGTGGCGTTGTCGTTGTTGTTGGAAAAGGGGAAGGTACAAGCCCCATCATCGTCAGTGTCAGTAAGAATCTGGCTGGCCAAATTAAGGCCGGGGATATTTTAAAGCTTGTGGCTGGAACCATGGGTGGCAAAGGTGGCGGCAGACCTGATTTCGCCCAGGGCGCAGCCCCCCAACGCGAAAAAATAAACGAAGCATTTACTGCCTTAAGAACACAGCTGCAGATCAATTAATTTGCAGCTGTTATTTAAAATTACTTCTTCTTACAAAGCTCAACGTAGTCACGATCAAGGGTGTCGAATTGTTTTAAATCAACATACCCTTCCTTGTCTTTTGCAATCTTGATTGCATCAAGGCATGTTCCCGAAGTTTGAAATGCCGTTAACATTTTTGAAACTGTTGTCTGCAAAGATTTGTTCAATTTCATAGAATTTTCATACTCTGGAGTTGCAACACAAAGCTTGTTTTTGCCTGAACGGAAAGAATCTAATTCTTTATTCTTTGCCGTCACTTCACGACGATATCTTTCTGTTGTGATCGCAGCATCATATTTAACAAAGTCCGCTGACGAAGCTTGAGTGTCTAAATCTTGAGAAAGCTTAATCACCTTTTTTTCGATTTCAGCAAAAAGCTCTAGCTTTGCTCTGGAGATTTCAGAAATTGAACCATTCTTTTTAACTTCAGATAATTTTTTAAAAGGAGCTGACTTCGGATCAGCAACAAATGTTCTTTCAAAACCTTTTTGGCTTTTAACTGTAATATAGGCATAAACATTGGCTTGATCAATAAAGGCTTGAACATCATCCGAGGTCATCATTTTCTTTTCATGTCCAACCCACACACAGTCTAAATTAGAACCCGTATCGCGAACACTACAAACGATTTCAACTATATCGTTATCAGCAGCAAAAGCCATCAGGCCAGTGGATGTCAAAACCAAGATGATTAAATATTTCATTTTGTTCATGATCGTTCTCTTTCATTGGGGTGATTTAAAATCAATTATGATGAACTTTGTGGTCAGAGTCGAGTGAACGATAAGTTCTGAATGATTTCAAACCTTTGGTCTTGATTTGCCATTCTGATGGCTTGCCGAAGCCCCCCTTAGTCATTAGACTTGTTATGAACACATCACCGGAGACACATCATGAAACAGGACTCGAGATGGCTGGGGCTTTCTTTTTTTGCAATTTTACTTAGCTTGATGAGCTTTGCCACAACTTCCCTGGCTGAAGAGTTCAAATTCAGCACCTCGGACTCGCTGACTGAACCTGCCGCTTATTTGAATTTCAAAAACTCGGCCGTAAGTTCTGGTTACCCAACACACACTTTTCAATTCAATTTAAATCCAGGACAGGATTCTTTTTCAACGGCTCTACCAAATTCATCTACATCGAAGTACAATCGCAATGAGTATGCTAGCAGCGGAACAAATATCAACAATGCTAGTCTTAGTTACACTCTTAAAACCGACACAACAACATTTTACAAATTTGAATTGGATTGGACGCGCATGACTGTGGCTGAAGACTACTCAACTACAGCCAGAGCATTAAGACTTTACAAATCATCTGTGAATCTTTTTTCGTCGAAACTATCAATGTCGTTGTCTTGTTGGCTTTGGGGTTCATCCGATAAACTTTGCCTTGGTGGGCAGATTGGTATCAACCAAATGCCAGTTTTGCCATTCTTAAGCAGCCATGTTTACACATACAATGTTACGGTTTCCTCTGTACAAGATACCACTGTCGGACTTTCATTAATCTACGAACGTGGCTTATGGTCAAATGTTCAATTTAAATCAATTCTCTCTTTTGATTACGGCGCAGGACTATGGCAGCGTAGGGATTTATCAGCCAGGGGTTCGCAGACGACTGGATTGAACCTTGCTTTAGAATTCCCAATGGATGATTTTAAATTTATTGCAGGTCTTCAAGGTAGTCTTCAAACAATTCCACTCACCAATGGATCTGACAAATGGGTTGCTAAATACAACTCTTACGGGGCCCAATTAGGAATGGCCTATACATTCTAGGCTAAGCAATTTATTCGCTGATTTTTTAGAACTGACTATTCCTCAACGCAAGTTCTTCTCAAGAACTGTGGCGAACCCGAAGAGTTCAGGACTTTAAAATATTTGCTGTCTGCTGGTGCGACCGACACCGACTGCCCTTGGTTCAAATAACCAACAATCTGAGATTCAGAGCTTGGCTCGCGACGCAGATTACAGTTTTTATTCACAGTTACAGATTTTTGGTCGTCCATCATATCGCTGGTTTCAGCAACTGAAGCCAAATTTCTGATTTTACGAATTTTAGTATCGTGATCAGTTTTAAGCTTTTCTAACTTATTGTAGTTCGCATTCACTTCTGTTTTCGCCGTTTCGTATTCTAAACGCGACTCCATCACCAAGGCCCGCGAATCGTTCATTTGTTTTTGAGTTTCAGCATATTTATTTCTTAACAAATCCAGCTCTTGACGCAATTTTTCAGACTCGGCCTGCAAACGTCTTTTCGAACCTTCGTTTTCAATAGCTTTATTTTTCGCTGAAACTATATTTTCATCCAATTTTTTTGTTTCTTGGGAAACAAAATTTCTTTCTTTATGTAGCT
>DGYJ01000127.1:3355-5304 GCA_002396665.1 Bdellovibrionaceae bacterium UBA5009 | reverse complement strand
CCTGGGCCTGTAAATTTTTGACTTCAGCATCCGAAGAATCAGTTTCTTTTTTAACTAAATTATATTGCTGACGGGACTCCTGCAATCTTGTGTTTAAGACATTCATTTCATCTTGAAGACGCTTTTTCTCTTCGGCCAAGGTTTTGGCTTTCATATTCAACTCTGCCCACTCAGATCTGACTTTCAATTCTTCAGATTCAAGACGAACTTTTTCGTTTTCAGCCTTTGAAATCGCATTCTGACTTTGTGAAATATCATTTTTAAACTTTTGAATTTCTAATTTTGCGTCGTAAATTTTCTGATTAAGTTCTTCACGAGTTTGATTTAAAACCGTAACAGTTTTTTGAAGTTCTCCACGAGTATGGACAAGTTCTTTTTTAGTTGAATCATAAACCTGAACTTCAGCAGTGTATTGTTTTTCTGTTGAATTCAGCTCGGCCTGGGCTTCTCTTCTTTTCCCTTCGACAATTTCAACATCATTTTTCATGGATTCAATATCATCCAAAGCTTTTTGCTGCTTCATTTGATACTCGATCACCATTTGTTTGTTTTTTAAAATTTGCTCTTCAAGTTGGGCCTTCTTCATTTCGTATTGGCTTTTTTCGAAGATCTTTTTACGCTCCAATTCATCAGCCTTATTCATTTCAGCGACCTGATTTTCTCTGGATTTGCGCACCGAGGTTTCCAAGTAAACATCCCCTTCAGCCCAAGCCCCTGCCGAAGTCAGATAAATTGCTATCATGCACATTGCTGAAATGATTTTAGAATGTTGAATGAATGTCATAGGAATCCCACCCTTTTCTAGCTTATCGGGCCAGGAACGAAGAACTTTAAATAAAGTGAACCATCAAGACTGCTGTCTCAAAATGAATCGCCCACCAGGTTCAATGAAAGCCATAGGACTTTTAAAATTTCAAATTTCTTAAACAAGACCCTACTGGACTATTGGCTAGGGCTTCGCAAAGCTCAAAGTGACTTCACCAAGATACAGTCCAAACTTACTCATTGCAGATTTATTCAACATGACTTTTTCGTTCATCAAGTACATCCAGTCATCAAATTTAACATTATAAACTGATCCATCAACTTTAAGAGCCAAGGTGTATTTCCAGTTCAAAGCATTGCCGGCGACTTCGCCGATGGCCTCACCGACCACATCATCAGCTTTTCCAATGTACTGTCCTTTTTCATTTTTGGTAATTTTCCAAATTCGCGTTTGCTTTTCTCCGTCAGAATAAACAAATCGTTCATCCAAAGTCAGGACTCCGTCCTTATTTGAACAGTTCATTGTGACCTCGAATCGCTTCTTCACCTCACCACTTCGACCAGTGAAAATACCGTAGGCCTTAATCGTTCCTTGAAAATAATCCTCAAGAACAAGTTTCGGTGATTCATTCTTATATTGTTGGACACTTACACTGGAACACCCCATAGCAACCCCCATTGATAGAATTAAAACAACCACGAATTGATAGCTCAACTTAGTTTTCATTTTCTTTTCACCTTTCGATTCTTTGCCACTGAATCCTAAAATAAAAAAGGCTGGTCTTTTGAACCAGCCTTTTTTGAGTTTTGTAGTAAAATACAAAAACGTTTGAAAATAAGAATTAACGTTTTGAGTATTGGTAACGACGACGAGCGCCTGATCTTCCGTATTTTTTTCTTTCAACCATACGTGGATCGCGAGTCACATATCCTGCTTTTTTCAAAACAGCTTTATTTGCAGGATCCATGGCAATCAATGCACGAGTCACACCCAATCGAATGGCCCCAGCTTGTCCAGATTCGCCACCACCAGTGACAGTCACTTGAGCATCAAATTTTTCAGTTTGATTCAAAAGCTCTAGAGGTTGCAAAATCACCATGCGTGATTGCAAACGACGAAGATAATCATCGGCTTTTTTTCCATTGATAGTAATAACGCCTTTACCTGGTTTCAAAAACACACG
>DGYJ01000127.1:2050-3270 GCA_002396665.1 Bdellovibrionaceae bacterium UBA5009 | reverse complement strand
ATTTCCTTTTCCTGGTTTCAAAAATACACGAGCTGCGCTCGTTTTTCTTCTTCCAGTGGCATAATAAACTTTTTCTGCAGCAGCCATTTCTTATTCCTTTAAATTAGTTTTTAGCTTCAAGTGAGTAAGCTTGAGGTTTTTGAGCAGCGTGTGTGTGCTCTGCACCTTTGAAAGCTTTCATTTTTAAAATTAAATGACGAGACATTTTGTTTGTTGGAAGCATTCCACGAACAGCTTCATGGATAATGAAAGTAGAATCTTCTTCTTTCATTTGAGCTGCAGTTTTTTCTTTCAACGAACCGAAGAAACGAGAATGGCTAAAATATTTTTTATCAGTCCATTTTGTTCCAGAAAGTTCCATTTTGTCTGTGTTGATCACAACAACGAAATCACCTGTGTCAGCATGTGGTGTATAGATTGGTTTGTTTTTGCCACGAAGAATTGTAGCAACATGAGTAGCAACACGTCCTACGCGTTGTCCAGCAGCATCAATAAGGTGCCATTTTCTTTCAACTTCTTCAGTTTTGGCATTCATAGTTTTCATAATTATCTCCATCTCGCGAATGATTCTTTTAAATTTCGCGGCACCGCTTGTCAAGCTCTTGAGGATAATAAACTTTCCAAAGATAAAGCCCCTGGGGTGGGGCCGGAGGGCCCGCAAACTTCCTATCCTTTAAGTCTATGATTTCCCTCATTTTTTCTATTTTTTCGCGTCGACGCTCCATCATCAGCTGAGTTCCGACAATATTGCGGACCATCTGCTTTAAGAAGCCATCCCCCGTTATTGAGAACTGAAGAACGTTTTTATGCCTCCAGGTCCACTCGGCCTTGTAAATTGTTCTCACCGTATGGGCGACAGGAGTTCCCACGGATTGAAAACTTTTGCAATCGTAGGTCCCAATCAAACTTTTCGCGACCTCTTGCAGGTAATCAAAATCCAAAGGATCACGAACCCAGTGGGCATAGCGGTCCAAAAAAGGCGACTTGCGCTGGTGATTGTGAATCAAATATCTGTAGGTTTTGTGGCTGGCCGACAAGGTGGCGTGAAAATCATCAGGAGCAATCCAAAATTTTTTGATCGTGATCGACGGAGGCAACTTTGATTTGATCGCCCAGGCCAGATCCCACTTTTCAAAAACCTCGGCAGGCTTTACGGTATCGAAGTGTCCCACCTGCCCGAAGGCATGGACCCCAGCATCTGTTCTGCCAGAGGCAAATAA
>DGYJ01000127.1:0-1898 GCA_002396665.1 Bdellovibrionaceae bacterium UBA5009 | reverse complement strand
GCTTGGCCTGGGCTCGTGGTTTTGCCTTTGCCAACCGCAATAATCAGTTCCGTCATAAGAAATTAAATACCGAAGCCTTGTCATCGCGACAAACTACTCTTTCGTCTGTCGCTGAGCAAGTTGGTTTTTTAAGCGGGACGGGTCTTCTGGATGCATTCGTTTTGCTGAGCCTTGGCCTGCCATTCACGCAAACGTGGCAAAGTAGATAAAAAATGATCCTTGGAAAATCGAAAATCCAAGTACTCTAATGCACAAATTAAAGTGATCTCGGCCACGGACCAATCGATACTGTCATTTGGCGATTTCATCAAGGCCACATGATCCTCAAAATATCTTAAAGCATTCTGAATTTTAATTTTTTGTTTTTGATCAAAGCCTGAATCAAAAAGATGGGGGCTTCGACGGGATTCATACAGGCGAAGCACAGCGGCCTCAATGATTCCATCGGCCTGGGACTGCATATTCAGCTGTTGCCAGCGTTCAGGCCCCTGGCCACTGATCAAATGGCCATGACCAAACTGGTTCACATAATCCATGATAAAAGGCGAATTCGTTAGGACCGCTCCGTCTTGCATTTCAAGAGCAGGAATTTTGATCAATGGATTTATTTTTTTAAATTCTTGGGCCTGGGCCCCATAAACATCGACAAGAACAAGCTCCATTTGTTTTTCGATTTTTAAAATTTGTGCGGCGATTCTGATTTTGCGAGCAAATGGCGAAGTAGCTGAATAATAGAGTTTCATAGGAATCCTTTAGTAATCGAGAGTCACGCCAGCACTAAAGGTGTTGCTGGACATGTCGAGATCTTCATTAAGACTTTTGACAACTCGGTACTCTAGCGTCAGCCATAAATTGCTAATCCCGTACTCGCGATCGAAAGTAAAACCTGTTTCTTTATCAATGGCAGAAATATTGAGCATGGCCCCCGCGGCCCCATAGGCAGCTGGACTACCAATAAACTTATTGTCATTACCGTCGTCACGAATTTCAGCCAATCCATAATATGTTCCACCACCAGCCACAAAAGGCGCGAACCATTGTCTATCCATATATTCAAAGCGATAAACGACTCCAAGATTTAACGGAATAGCTAGGAAAGTGTACTCTTCTTTCGCTGGGCACGGAGCTGCCGTACATCCCGTCGGCAAGGAGGATGGCGAAGTTAAAAATCCATTCCCTTGGGCTATTAAAATTCCGGTTCCAATTTGCACTCCCAATTTGCCGAAGGATTTCAGGGGCTGCCACTCGTAATCCGCCATGAACATAATCAGGTCACTGGGATAAACATCAGTGAAATTTATTTTTGTTCCATTCACAGTGGATGAAATATCTGGTGTGTCATAGGCGCCAAAACGTAAAGACAGGGCCGTGTCCTTTTTGGATTCCACTTTTGTTTTGTAATAATAATTGCCCGTGGTGCGATCAATCAAATACAAACCTTTACTGGCGTTGGGATGCTGAATTTGCTTTTGCCCATCGCGTACAATTTGCACTTCTGGAGCTTTGCCAGCTGCAGAGTTCGTGCTCACATTGTCATTCACCTTCACATCATTGCTTGTTCCCTCTTCTTGAAAGTGAACATCTGAAACTTCTGAAGAGGTCTCTGCTGGAGCCGGTAGTTCTTCGAATTGTTTTTCTTCATCAGATTTCACGTAGGGAGGTTCGTTTGGTTTTTCATCAAGGACTTCGAATTCATCGAACTCGTTGGGTGCATTGCCGCCAGACGAATTGTCCTGGGCCAGAACCTTTATTTGAAAAAACAAAATGACCAAGGCAACTATTGTAACTTTAAAAAAAGATTTCAAGCGCCCCTCCGAAAAGAAAATTTTCGAAAAGTCATAAGCTTACCCATTCGACGAGCAGTGAAAAAGAATAATAGCGTAAACAAAACAAAACCA
>DGYJ01000043.1:4438-5137 GCA_002396665.1 Bdellovibrionaceae bacterium UBA5009 | reverse complement strand
GGGTAGTAGCATTCCACGAAGAGAGGGTCAATTTAAGCACAAATGATTGTAAATTTGTAAGCTAATATTGATTTAAATCGAGGGTAGAAGTGACCTCAAAAAGTAAAAATTTCAAATCACTGGCTTCTGGGCAATCCAGTACTTTGAAAGGAAGCCCGTTCCCTCGTTTTTCATCTTGAAATTCTGTTTTTGAAAAAGTGTCTGCATTTCGTTTTTGATGTAGTTGGTATAAAAGGGCTCATGGAAGTCCACGGGGAAGTTCTCTAAAAAAATATCGAATTCTGGTCTGTCGCCAATTTGTAAGCTGTCTACCGCTGCGAAGTAGCCACCGGGCTTAAGGACTCTGTGGGCTTCGGAAAGAACTTTGATTCGCTCTTCCATGGGAAGTTCGTGAAAAAGAAATATGCAAAAAACAACATCTTGGCTTTGGTCTTTGAATGGCAAATTGGTGGCATCACATTTTAGAAAATCAATTTTGTTAAGATCTTCTAATTTTTTTTGGGCCACTTTTAAATATGGCGCGCTGATATCGGTCGCGGTGACCTGAGCGGTCGGGAAAGTCAGTCGCACAAAGCGAGATCCACGGCCTGTTCCACAGGCCAGTTCTAGAATTTGCAAAGGGGAAGTGAGTTGACCATCCTGTTGAAGATGATTTTTTAATTCTGGCAAAAAGAGGCGTCGCATGCTGTCGGCAAGGCC
>DGYJ01000043.1:0-4304 GCA_002396665.1 Bdellovibrionaceae bacterium UBA5009 | reverse complement strand
ATCGGCAAGGCCTGCAAAAAGTAATTCGACTTGGTGCTCGTAAAGTTCTGCCGATTTTTCGCTGAGATATCCATCGGTTTGAAAATGAAAATTGCGTGAATAGTATTCAGGAAGTTCAGAAAGCTGGTGGGCGGCCTTGGATGAAAAAGATTTTGTTTCTTTTTTATTTTTTCGCAAATTCAGTTTGATGCCATCAAAAAATAATTTTGGAATACGAGTGGCATGATCCAAAAGGGGTTCGGGCTTTAAAACTTGCAAAGGGTAGATGCCCTGGGCGATGTTTTCAGACTCATTTTGAACAAGTTTTTTTACTTCTTGCAAAAGCAGGTCAAATTGCTTTTTTTCGATCGGGCGAGCTTGTCCTTTAATAAAAGGCAAAGCATGGGTCAGTCGACTGAGCGTTTGAAATTGTAAAAAATAGTGCAGACTTCGTAGGGTCGAGTAACCTTGAATCGGGTACTTGATGAGTTTTTTAATTTCCATGGACTTATTTTAGCACATAGAAAGGAAAAGAGCGAGGGGTTGCTCTTTTCCTTGATTTTAAACAAGGTTTTATGTTCGGACTATGATTCTTTTGCGGTCTCTCCTTTTTTGTACTCGGTGTACAAATAAATTTTAGCATTAAGGTCTGCTAAATCTTTATAGATCACATCTTTGACATCTTTCCACTCAAGACCACCAACGCCTGTTGCTATTTTTGGCAAGGCGACACTTGTCAGTTTTTCAGCTTCGATGACTTTGCGAAGCTCCTTCAAAGCATGGTGCAAGTTTGAAACAGAGGCTGGTCCTGGTCGGCTGTCTTCTGTTTTTGCAGCTTCTTGGGTCATCAAATTGATGATCTTTTTACCATTGGAACCCATCCACACCCAGGCCTGTCCACTTTTGGGATGTGATTGTTTGCAATAGTGTCTGAAATCCTTTGCAAGACTTGGCCACATTTCCCTCAGTGACAAGGCAAGTCCTTGGTTGAAATGATCCCCTGGGGCGATCCCGTGGGCTATGGCTTGCGCTTTTGTATTAAGTATATCACCTGAAACTTCGATAATCATATTTGCCTCCTTGGAAACAAATATAAGACTGTTCCCAGAGTTTGCTTATGATCGGGGTCATGTTAGATGCGGGAATCCAAGACTCCAGAATCAATTAAACACAGAAGGGCCGTAAGGCTTTGCAAGTCTTGATTTGGGACATTGATTTCGTCCTGTTGACTTTGAAGGGCGAGCTCTTGGACAAGGTCTTCGAATTTTTTAAGAAAGCGCTGATAGGACGAAGTGCTGATTTGAGTGGTGACCAGTCTTTGAAAATGATTCGTGGATTTCTGCAGGGATCTTGCCAATGTGAGCTCGGACCAATTTTTATTCAATGCTTGTACAAATGTTGAACTTTCATCAAAGCGAAATTTTTCTTCGTGCAATCGCGCATAGGACTTTTTTGTTTTTTTAATTAGCCCCAAAAGGTAGAGCTTTTCTAAAATAAGAAGGATTTGCTTTTCATCAATTTTTTCGAATTGACTGATTTGTTGGATTGTCTTTTTTTCGACAGCAAATCGCCAATAGATATTCAGTCCAAGTTTATTTTGAATTAAATAATTTTCTTGCTTTGCAGTCAGTTGAACCAATTTAATATTTTTTTGTTCACACATTTGGGCAAACTGGGTCAGCCCAATCCCGAGTAATTTTAAAATCTGTTGAAGACGGGTCAGGGAAATGTCCTTGGTGTTGAGCATTTTTTTGACGCCAGATTCAGTCATGCCCAAGGAGCTTGCGACCTGTTCATAGGTCAATTTTTTCTTTTTAAGTAAAAGCTTCAGGGTCTGGATATAAACGGATTGGTTTTCCATGGGGGGCCTTTTCTTTTAAAAAAGTACCATAAATTGGATCTTTTATAAATTAAAAATTATAAAATAGACCAATATTGTATTCTTTATCTATGAAATCAAATTTAAAACAAAGACATCAACAACTTTCAAAGCAAAACAAGAACACCTTGTTCATTATTCCATCAGGCAGGGCTCCTCAGCGTTCACACAGTGTCCATTACCCCTTTAAAGTGCCATCAGATTTTTATTATCTGACTGGGTTAAGTTTAGAAAACGCCTTTTTTGTATTATTCGAAGGCCGGGCCCAGCTGTTTGTTTTAGCCGCGACAGAGCAGCAAAAGATTTGGCAAGAATTCGAAGATTTGCAATCCCAGATTGAAGACTTCAATGGATATAAAAAAATTATTGAGCTTGTTGAAGGTGATTTGACTGAGCATTTTGTGCGAATGGAAGCTCTTATTCAGAAGGCCCAGGTGGTGGCTTTTCCCAGGGGACGTTCGGAAGTGCTTGAAAATTTTTTAAGCGACAAGTTTTCTTACAATCGTAAAAATTCAATATTTTTTGGTCGGGATCAATTTCCGGCTTGGCAGGATTCGCAATTGTTGATCGGGCAAGTGAGGTCGCAAAAAGATGACGATGAAATCGCTTGCTTAGATGAGGCTGTACGAAGAACCTTGGCTGTCCATGGTGAGTTTGCAAAATTAAACTTTGTAGGTCAGACAGAAAAACAAGTGCGTGATCACTTCGAACTTGAATTTTTAAAGCGTGGGATGGGGTGGACTTCGTATCAAACAATTGTCGGCGCTGGTCAGCGAGCCTGTGGGTTGCATGCGCGCCCTGGTTATTCGAAACTAAAGTCTGAAGACTTGGTATTGATTGATGCCGGGGCCGAGTTTGAATCCTATTGTGCAGATATCACCAGAACATGGTCCATTGGTGGCGTGGCGACGGAAGAACAGCATTTGATTTTAGATTTGGTCACTGAAGTTCAGCGTCAGACCATTGAAAGCATTTGTGTTGGGGATCGTTTTGATAAAATTGATTCCATGGCAAAGGAGTTATTAAAAGAAAAGTTATCCCATCGCTTGGGGGTATCGGTCACATCTGAAGAAATTCAACAATTAATGCCCCACCGAACTTCGCATTGGTTGGGTTTGGATGTGCATGATCCATGTCCTTATTTTGACCACGATGGACAATCTGTCCAGTTGCAAAAGGGAATGGTCATGACCATAGAGCCCGGCCTGTATTTTAGACCAGGACTAAGTCAAAAGTGGAAAAAGTTCGAAGGCCTCGGTGTGCGTATTGAAGATGATGTGGTTATGGGTGGCAAAAAGCTCCTCGTCCTTGGGCAAGAAGAAAAAATAGATCTGAATTAATATTTTTGACTCGGGTAAGATATATCCATGACAAAGAATATTTTTTTAATTCCAATTTTAGCAGCTTATTTATTTTCTTGTTCAACAAAACCGATTGCAAATTCTGGGACTGATACGAATAGCGATCGCGCCATAGCCTCTGGACCGACGGGTGAACATAATCGACTGCAGCCATTTACATCGGATGGATGCTCTCGGTTTTTTGATGGGATTCCGTGGTCGAATGATACCCTATGGAGACCCTGCTGCGTTGTTCATGATATTTCTTACTGGAAGGGCGGAACTGCCGAGGAACGTAAGAGTGCAGATTTGAATTTAAGGGCCTGCGTGCGCAAAGTGGCTGGCCCTGTGATGGCAGAAATTATTTACCGTGGTGTTCGCTTGGGCGGGTATCAGGGGTTGCCAACGACTTGGCGCTGGGGTTACGGCTGGGTGATGGATCGCGGCTATTCTGCCTTGGCGGGGGACGAGCAAACCCAGGTTCAAAATTTACAAGCCCTAATTCCGAAGGATCTAAGACAGGTCAAAATTGAAAGTCCACCGGTTGTTCCAGTGCGGCCAAGTTTAAGTGGGGATTACTGTTATGATGCCGCCATAAAAAATATCGAAGCCACGGTGGGGCGTCGGGTGGATGTGAAATCCTATAAATCCACAGTCCGAGCCAAAACTTTTGGCTACGTCAGAGCTTTTAGGATTTTAACAAATTTGTGTCCGCAGCCCATCGAGTACAGTTTTAATATTTTAACATCCACAGCTTGTCGTACACCTATGAATGAACTTTTGGCCCGCGGAGAAATCCGTATGAGCCAGCTTAAGTGGCCTGCGGGCTGTTCGCCCGGGGACGGTATCGGTCACTGATTTGCATTGCATTAGATCATTATGCGCTGTTGCATTTTTGATGTGAAGATGGCATATTTTTGCCAGTTCCAAAGATGTGGTCCGGTAGCTCAGCTGGATAGAGCAACTGCCTTCTAAGCAGATGCTCCATCCTGGGATACTTGAAATAACTAGGTTTTTTGGGATATTTTATTTGTGACAGTGAATTTGACAGTTGAATTTTTTTCAGATGGCCCCGTAGCTCAGTTGGATAGAGCAACTGCCTTCTA
>DGYJ01000072.1:2422-2679 GCA_002396665.1 Bdellovibrionaceae bacterium UBA5009 | reverse complement strand
GGATTGCGGCCCATGCGAGCTTTGCGTTTAGCTTTAGTGAAAGTTCCGAAACCAACTAGTTTAACATCGTCGCCTTTTTTAACGGCTTTTTTGATGTTCTCAACTGTGCAATCAAGGATTGCTTCAGCTTGAGCTTTAGAAACTTTAGTTTCAGCAGCGATTTTTTCGATTAATTGAGCTTTGTTCATTGTTGACTCCTTCTCCGTAGAGTTGTTGTTAAAGGCTCTTGAAGCCCTATCAGAATGCAAAAACGAGAG
>DGYJ01000072.1:1874-2314 GCA_002396665.1 Bdellovibrionaceae bacterium UBA5009 | reverse complement strand
TTTTATTTATCGTGCTACTGATGCGCAGCTATTCGGCGTCTTCTTCACCAATCAATGAATCTTCAATTTTTTCTAAGTCTTCATCGGTTGGTCGTACGGGTATTTTGTATTCACCATTGGCCCAATGAACTAAATCATCTCCTTTGCACCTTGCAGAACAGAAGGGGCGATGGGGATTTTCCTTAGCGTAAAGAGCAGGTTCTTTACAATTCGGGCAGCGAACATAGGTTGCTTCATTCGTCATATGGAATTCCTTTAGTCAACAAACCAACTTGAAATAGGTACTGGATAGCAATGCGATCCATGCAAAGTTTGAGAATTAATTTTTGCACCCATTTGAGTGGCCAGTGAAGACCATTGGCTGTTCGCTTTGTCGAAGACGTAGGGGTCATTGATGACGTTGACAAGGGTGACTGATTTTAAATTTTTAAAAAATTTTT
>DGYJ01000072.1:1214-1703 GCA_002396665.1 Bdellovibrionaceae bacterium UBA5009 | reverse complement strand
TTTTAAATTTTTAAAAAATTTTTTCGGAAGATGAAAAAGAGATTCTGTTTCCCAAGTATCAATATCGTAGTAATGGCCCATGAGTTTTGAGGCCGAAGCGACGTAGGCAGGATGACCGCCCCATTTTTTAGCTCGTCGATAAGATTCTTGGAGGCTAATAAAAGGAGACCCCATAAATTGAGCCGGGCACAATGCATATATTTTTTTGAAAAAACCTGGATTTCTTGCATGAAATTGCAAAATATTGTGTCCCCCCATGGAGTCTCCAAGACCCCAACGCCTTTGGATGCGGTTTTGTCCAAGGGATTCAATTTCAAAATCAATAAGATCTGATGTTTTTAAATGATCGATAAGGCCTGACCCAGGCGCAGAGCTTTTGGGGGTCAGCAGCCAGAATCTTCCAAAGCTGATAGAAATAACAGAGGGACTGCTAGCTTGGGTGTTCCATTTATTTCTGATTTCAGCATAATATTTACTGTTTTCCCAATG
>DGYJ01000072.1:0-1111 GCA_002396665.1 Bdellovibrionaceae bacterium UBA5009 | reverse complement strand
CATGGAAAAAATAGACAACTTCGTATTTTCGAGGGCCATAGCCAGGATGAAAGCATGCTGTCCAACCCTGAAGTGAAGTTTTACAAACTTTTTCAGATGGACTGGGGTGTGTTTTGTCTTTTGCCCAGGTTGAGTTTGAAAAAAAAGATCCAATCAATATTAAAATAAAAAACTTTAACATGGAGCTATTTAAAACTTTAGATTGAAAAAATGCAAATGCCTAAAACGTCTTGCTGCAGCCCATTCCAGGCTTAAATTCATTTTCAAGCAAGGTCATAGGTCTTTGTTGGTCTATGTAATTCTGTTTTTTTAACAATGCGACAACGGCACGGGGATCAAATTCGAATTTTGAGCCCATAGCTTGGGGAATGATTCTCCAATTTCTCCAGATACGACCCCACCAAATGACAGGTTTATTTTTCACCACGCTGTACAATCCGTTCATTGTTTCGGTCACGCAACTTCTGAACAAGGTGTGGTAGGTGATTTCGTTTTCAACGGATTCATTGGATTTTTTTAAATAGGCCATCAAAAGTTTATTGGATTGTTTGCTAGTAAGGCGAAGAGGGTACTGTTCAACGCTAAGGCCGTAACCCCTAAAAAACAATACGGTGTCCTGGGTGGAAATAAAAGTATGGCTAAGGCCATAGCCGTTTTTAACACCATCACCAAGGGGCTCATAGGAATCATTTTTATGTAATGCAGATCTTACAGCATTTAGTGCGTAAGAAAAGTCATTGATTTTTGCCACCTCAAGGGGCTGATCTTTTCGTTGGCTGATCAGTTCAATGTCTTTTCCTGGTTTCATTTTAAAGCGAATTTGAATATGTCCAAAGCGAATCCAGTTGATTAAAAAATCGGGTATACCCATTTTTCTAAGTGCCGATAGATTTTGAAATTGGAACAAAGTTTCTTGTACTCCGTCGGTGGGGATTGCAGCGATCCAATACTTTCCAAGGTGGCGAAAGTTTGCAACATAGACAAAATTGGCTTTCGGAGTCAGATGATAATCATTTAATTGCTGGGGGCTTAGGACTTGAATATTTCGAGTAGAAGTTAAGTCAAGTTGTTCGCCAATGTATTTTGCATCGCCAGTAAATTTCAATTCTCT
>DGYJ01000081.1:22752-22929 GCA_002396665.1 Bdellovibrionaceae bacterium UBA5009 | reverse complement strand
AAAAACTGTCCTCTGGTCCAGGGGCACGGGCTTCGATTTTGCGACCTTCTGATTCCAGCTTTTTCGTTAGCGAATGAAAGTCCTTTAGACTTTCACCTGTATGACTAAAACGAATCCCCACTCCCATTGTTTTTAATTTTTCGTGGTAAATGGCATAGCCTTCAGATTTATATGTTT
>DGYJ01000081.1:22179-22520 GCA_002396665.1 Bdellovibrionaceae bacterium UBA5009 | reverse complement strand
GCATATTTTTTAATTTAACAAAAAGACCACTCTCGGATAAATTTGCAATCTCACCAACTTCTGATTTGTCACCAAACTGAAGTGTTGCCTTATATTCTACTCTATATCTTGGTTTTGTTTCCCACCAACGAAGACGGGGATCAAAGTAAATAGCTCGTACTGCTGGAATTAAAAAATATCCAACAAGAGCAATATTCACAACAAACAATGTGATCAAGGGAACTACAGACTCGATTTCAGGACGAGATTTCCAATTGTATAAACTGAAACCCAAAATAAATATCATTAAAAAAACGTAAACCCAAAAGCTCCATTTTTTACACAGATAAATAGCCAAACCA
>DGYJ01000081.1:21599-22047 GCA_002396665.1 Bdellovibrionaceae bacterium UBA5009 | reverse complement strand
TTAAATAGCCAAACCAGCCAAGGGCGGAACTAAGAAAAATATCAAAGACGAGCCAATATTGACCGGATCAAAATGGGCGACAAAGTAAGTCCAAGAATCAACTGGGACATAGTGCGCATTAATAAAAAAATTACCGACTGGAGCGAAGAGATGGAAAATAGCAAGCAAGATGATTGGCCATGGTCGTTGTTTCATATGGACATCATAAATTAACGTAATTTGATGTCTATTTTTTTTTAAGAAGCCAGACCTCGGACTACTTTTTATTGCTTCCCTTAGACTCGTCTTTTTGAACCTCTGATAACAACATTGTATCCTGCACAGCCTGGCTTGCGACCTGCTGTTGCGATTTAAAGCCTCTGATTTTCTTAGTTGTTGAATCAGATTTATCAAGATGGTCTTTAATATCAATCACCATTGGTCCAAAACATCGTATTTGGCAAGCCAA
>DGYJ01000081.1:20734-21448 GCA_002396665.1 Bdellovibrionaceae bacterium UBA5009 | reverse complement strand
AAACATCGTATTTGGCAAGCCAATCGACGACTGTCCAGGTAGTAACTTGTACCAATAAGGGCTAGCTCTGCCTTTGAAGGTGGTAAAGTGTTGTGCTCGCCTTCCACAATTTTAATGCGGCACTCGGCGCAGGATGGCTGACCTTTACAAATCGAACGAATTTCAATGCCGTTTTCCAAGGCCAACTGCAATAAGGTCTTCTGTGGATTGACGTCTATTTCCTGGCCCGTGGGTAAAAATTTAATTTTCATATCAACCTACTTCACTACAACTTTAATAAACTTTTTCTTACCCGCTTTAAATAAATACTCTTGTCCCGACGCCAAATCTAATTTCAGTTTCGGGTCCATCACCTTTTCTTGATTCAATTGTAAACCGCCACCTTGAATCAGTCGTGAAGCTTCAGAGTTCGATGTCGCTAAACCCAATTGAACCATCAAAGCACAAATTCCTTTTTGTGATTCAGCTGCCAAAGTGACCTCTGGGATTTCATCAGGCAAACCTTTGTTCACAAAAATACGATCAAACTCTTCTTTTGCGTGCTGTGCAGCCTCTTCAGAATGAAAACGCTTCACCAGAAATTGCGCCAAAGCCACTTTAACTTCCCGTGGATGTTTTTCTTTCGACAGGACCTGTTGCTTCAATTTTTGAACATCTTCGGGCGAATAATCCGTTAAAAGCTCATAATATCTGAACATGAGCTCATCACTGACA
>DGYJ01000081.1:5695-20538 GCA_002396665.1 Bdellovibrionaceae bacterium UBA5009 | reverse complement strand
CGCATGGTTTTACCAAACATGTCCTTTGGGGAATCCACAACGGATATATAATTATCTAAAGACTTGGACATTTTATTTACGCCATCGAGTCCTTCAAGAATTGGCATTGTCAAAACAACTTGGGGTTCTTGCCCGTAGGCGTGCTGCAATTCACGGCCTACCAAAAGATTAAACTTTTGATCCGTCCCACCCAATTCCACATCGGCCTTCAATGCCACAGAGTCATAGCCTTGAGTTAATGGATACAAAAGTTCGTGAATTGAAATTGGAACTCCAGCCTTATATCTTTTTGTAAAATCATCCCGCTCTAAAATCCTTGCGACAGTGTACTGAGATGATAAGCGAATAAAATCCGCCGGGGTCATGGGATCAATCCAAGAGGAATTATAAACAATTTCAGTTTTTTCAGGATCTAGGATTTTAAAAATTTGTTTCGCGTAGGTTTTCGCGTTTTCAGCGATCTCTTCACGACTTAAAATTGGCCTGGTTGAATTTTTACCAGATGGATCGCCAATCATGGCTGTGAAATCACCAATCAAAAACAAAATATGATGACCAAGATCTTGAAAAGTTTTTAATTTATTAATAACAACGGTATGACCCAAATGAATGTCTGGCCGGGTCGGATCCGCACCAAATTTAATACGTAAAGGCTTCTTTGTTTCTGCAGACCTTTTAAGCTTTTTCAAAAGATCAGCAGCACTGATCAATTCAGCACATCCATAACTGATTCTTTTTAACTGCTCTTCAGGGCTTAACATCATCGAGCCATCTCCACGGATCTTGTTTCACGAACGACATTGATTTTAATCGAATTGGATTGCGGCATTTCGCGTTCAATTTTTCGTGCGATATCACGGGACCACATCACTGCAAGATCTTCAGTCACACGGCTGGATTCAACTAAAACGCGAATCTCTTTACCAGCTTGCAATGCAAAAGTTTTTAAAACTCCATCAAAACTATTTCCAATGGATTCCAAATTCTCGAGGCGATGGATATAGTTTTCCATTTGCGGACGACGAGCTCCAGGACGAGAATGGGATAAAATATTTGCAGCTTGAACAATCCATGCCAACTGAGTACTTGGTTTTTCTTCATCATGGTGGGATCTAATCGCATGGGCCACTTCTTCTGTTTCACCATATTTTTTTGCGATTTCAGCACCGACAATGGCATGACTTCCTTCGTGGGTATGATCAATCACTTTACCAATGTCATGCAATAAGCCTGCACGCCTTGCGATCTTCACACTCACTCCAAGCTCGGCGGCCAAAAGACCCGCGATATAGGCCACTTCAATGGAATGATTTAAAAGATTTTGGGCCTGGGACGAACGGAATTTCATTGAACCAACTAATTTCACCAATTCATTGTGCATGGGATGAACGCCAAGCTCGTCGACAGTTTTATCGCCTTCTTCTTTGATTGATTTCATCAATTCAGAACGTTGCTTTTCGACGACCTCTTCAATACGTGCAGGATGGACGCGGCCATCTTCCATTAATTTTTCAATTGTTTTCTTCGCCAATTCCCGGCGAACTGGATCGAATCCAGAAATAACAACTGCTTCCGGAGTATCATCGACGATCAAATCCACACCACACAGGGCCTCAAGGGTTCGAATGTTACGACCCTCGCGACCAATAATTTTACCCTTCATTTCGTCACTGTTCAACGCCATCACACTGACGGTTCTTTCAGATGTGTACTCTGCTGCAAAACGCGAAAGAGCTTGGGAAAGAACTTTTTTTGTTCGCTTTTCAATTTCTTTTTGAGTCTCGTCTTCCATCTGAGTGATTTTTTGCGCAGACAGAGTTTTAACTTCTTCTTCCAAGGCCGACATCAACTCGCGACGAGCTTCTTCTTTTGTCATTGCCGCCGTTTTTTCTAATTTCGATTTAATTTCTTCAATATGATCAGAGGCTTTTTTCTCGAGCTCTTTCAAACGGCCTTCACCAACTTGAATTTTGTGCTCGCGATCTTTCAAGTTGTTCACAAAGCGTTCATTTTCTTGCAGCTTTTGCTTATGCTGATCTTCGATCTCTTTCATTCTGCGCTCAAGCTGGGTCTCTTTATTTTTAAGTTGAGACCTTTGTTTGTGAATATCAGTTTCAACATTCTTGCGGGCGCGGCTCTCAAAATCTTTAGCCTTGGTTTCAGAATCTTTTTTAACCCTTGCGGCTTCAGACTTCGCTTTGTTGATAATACGATCGGCTTCTTGCTGAGCCGATTTTTTACTTGAATCATCTTTAAATTTCTTAAAGAAGAATCCTCCAAGTGTTCCAAAAACAAGTGCTAGAACAGCGGTAATTGCTATTTCCATGGTGTTGAATTCCTTTCCTGAGATGCAGGAATAATTTCCTTTTCAGTGATCACGAAATCCATTCGAACATCGTGATCTTCAGCTGGTAAATTTTCTTGATGTAATTGTTGGTGGTAACAAACAGCAGCCTTGATGGCCTGACAGCCAATAAGGGTTTTATCATAAAATGCTTTGCCTCGACCCAAACGATGACCATTTCGATCAAAAGCCAATCCTGGAATCAAAAGCCCCTGCAAATCTTGCAGGCGAAAAACTTTTCCACCCACGGGCTCTAAAAAACCCAGGGCACTGATCTGAAATTTTTCTGCTTTTACAAATTCCAAAACATTCCCGGCGATTCGCGGAAAACAAAATTGAATATGGGAAATCGACTGAAGGGCTTTTAAAAGAAGGGGTTCGGTCTTCATGGGCTGAAAAGCGGCCCACAATCCCCTTTGATTTTTAAAAAATAATTTCAACGTATCGACAAACAACAACTCGCGCTCCTCAACCGAAGTGCGATGATCTAAATCGATAAGCATGGACTTATAATGTCCCCGAAGCTGTGACTTAGTTTTCATCCCATCCGATCCAATTACTTTTGGATCTTGGAATTTTCGAGATCAACAGATAAGCGAAGAGCTTTTTTTTCAAGATTTTCAAGTTCCTGGCGAAATCTTTTTTTCATCACCAGAACTTCTTCAACTAAGTTCATAGACGTTAGAATTGCGGCATTTTGAAAAGAACCATTTTTTGTCAATTTGATCGACTGATTCATTTTTTCATTAATCATTGCAACCATTTCATGAACAGTTTGCTGATCATGATTTGTTTTTAATTTATAAGGAACACCTGCGATATCGAAGTCGTAAACTTGAGATTGATGTTGTCTTTGTTTATCTAATGTTTTCAATTTAATCTCTGTTGTTAGCGGCTCTTCTTATTTTTTAAAAAGAACCAAAAACCCTTAAAATTCCAAGATTTAAGTTGTATTTAGTATAGAACAAACAAGAGCTGAAGCAAGATTATTTTTTATCGCAAAAGCAAACAACGCCTAATTGCGATTTTTTCTGACAGCGCAGCGAAATTTTATCCGCAGGATCTGTGAAATTCAAAAATACAATTCCATCATCAGTGCGCTGGTACTCGAGTTCACGCCCCTTGGATTTCACATCCTTCTTTGTTAGCAATTCTTGGCTGATGTCATACTTGAACAAATAGCTATTTATGACTTCCTGCGGTGGATTTTTTTGATGCTCAGGGGGAATCGGAATGACTTCGCCAGCATCTTGGGAGTCTAGCTTTTCAAAGCTTAAAACCTTAACCGGAAGACTTTTTTCGCGGCGAGTCCTAAGGGTCAATCTGCGGCGCTCGATGGGAATTGCTTTTGCAGCCCTGCTACCAGGCTCATTTAAAAGCCACTGCTTTTCAAGTTCTATGGAATTAAGCGTGGGATAGATTTGATCAATTTTTTCCTTCAAAACGTCTAAGCTAAAAGAAGAAGCCTGAATTGCTTTTACAAATTCTGGCCGACAGCCCTTAACGATGTCATAGGAAGCCGAAGATCTTGGCGGTACTTTGTCTGACGAGATCGCTTCGATAGCAAATAAAATAATAAATAAGTTAACAGCAAATATCTTCACTGCATTAGGATCAATAGTTCTCGACAATTTGTCCAGTGCTGACTGAAACCGAAGATGCCGCACCGTTTTCAGATTCGAAACGATAGACCCCGGGCAAAACAGAAATAAAATCTTCGCCTCTAATCGGAGCCGACACCAATTGCCTTCGCATCAACACCCGGACCTGATCCCCCGGGGCTGTCATCCACATCTGGAAGTAACTTCCAGGCTGCAGTCGATCAGTGTTATTAACAGATCGGAAGGAAAATAAACTGGAAAGATCTATAAAACTTTTTGCGTTATTGTAGATTCGACAGATTCGAATGGCCTCTTCCGTCACTTTCGATACCCTGGCCCAATTCGGCAGCTCTTTGCAAAGATTATAATTCATTCTTCTTGAAACATCGACCTGATCAGAAGTGGCCGGGTACAGATCACCAAAACTGTACTGCGCCTGACGAAACAATGAAGCTCTTTGAAAGAAAGACATCCACAGGGTCTTTCTTTGCTCCACACGATCAGTAAGATCTTTGTAGACTTTAATCTGTTTTGCAGATTTTAAATTTTCAGGAACAAATAATTTTGTTAATTGAATTTGCGTTCGCTGACCATTTTCAATATTCACCCAGCCTGGATAAATGGAATTTTCAAAACCAAGCATATAAGAACCCGTATTTAAACGTAGGACCTCATTCAAAGGCAAAGATTGAGGCGACTGACAATTTGATTTTAATTTTTCTGCACAGTAAGAAACAACAACTTCGTTGTGCAATTGCGCAGGACCAGCTTCCCCAATGACTTGCAGTTCACCAACTGATGTGGATGTTCCCAATTGATAGGCAGAGTTTTTTTGCCTTGATTGCAGGATTTTTTTCAAGCGCCAATCACTGGCATAGTGATCATCAGCAAAACGAATGGCTCCATCTTCGGCCACATCCACTGTTAAATAAGTCAAATACACTGGAACTTCTTGGCGTATACGGATTCGATACTGTGGATATTTGATTTGACCATATTCATCCAAAGCTAATAGGGCCTGGATGGAGGACGGAGTATAATTAGACTGATCCCTTAAGAGCTCATAGGCCAAATCAAAGGGCCTTTGTAAACGCACACATCCCGAACTTAAAAGTCGTTGGGACTGGGCAAATAGATTTCTTTCATTCGTATCATGCATGTAGATTGCCCAGGGGTTCGTCAATGGGAACTTGACCCGCCCCAAGGCATTGTCATCACCTGGTCCCTGCACAATTGTAAAAGAGAAGTTTCGGCTGTTGACCTTAGACCAATCCACAGTCCGCGGATCAACTTCAAGCCCATCTGAATTGTACAACTTCATATTGTGCGAACTTAAAAAATTTGGATCTTGTTTTATATGGGGCAATTTGTCTTTCAAGGCCAAGTTGCGCGGAACTGTCCAAGTGGGATTCATTTCAACTGTGCGAGCGACATCACGCATTTGTGGAGTCCGTCGAATTCGCTGACCATTGATCGAACGCATTCGCAAAACATCAACACCAGAGTCTTTCATCACAAATTCCTGGAAGGCCAAGTTCACAGAGATATATCTGGATTCAAACTGCTGGGGCCACCATCTGATTTTTTCAAGGGCAATTTCCATTTGTTCTAAACGAGAAACTACAGAGACATTGAAGAATTTAAAAACAGATGGTCGAAGTTGCTTCGAAGTGTCTTGACCATTGAGCTTATAAAAACGATCCAATACTTTTATAAATTCAAGATCAACCACATCTGAATTTGGATTCGAGACATTATAACCAAACAAGGACATTCTTTTTTTAAGCTCATGAATTGAAGAAAAGCTTTCCCCGATCGATAAATTTTTATCGGGAAAAGGCATTTTTTCCCAGGCGCTTGTTCGGTATTGTAATAAATTTTTATAGGACGTCTGAATCCCCTTGTAGGTCAAATTCTGCGGCGTTAATGACTGCAGAGCATTTAATATTTGATCATCACCGTGATCTAATGAATCTGACAAATTTCCATAGGCATTAAAAATTTTTCGTGGGTATTTAATATCATCATCAACAAGATCTGGGTCCTGCAGTCGTCCTTGGTAAAGATTTCGAGCCAACTTTAAATAAGCATGACTTAATAAAATTTCTAAATAAAGAGGCTGAACATTGGGAATTTTTGCAATTTCATTTTCCAAATCCTTAAACTTATAATCTGAAAGCAAAAGACCATTTTGTTCAGCCAGAATAAGAATTTTATCAAAAGTTTGTTGTTTAATAAACTGACCCAGCTGATTGGTCCAAATCGGGCCAAACCCTCTTCGTGAATACAACTGCCAAAGCGGTGCAGTTTCAATAATCTCGTCGCCAAAACGTAAAGAAGACTTCGACTCTAATGCTTGGCGGATACCTTCAGAATCATTTTTTAAATTTTTATATTCTAAAGAAATTGATTTTGTCGAATCACTCGGGTTCTCTAAGTTCGAATCAGATACACGTTGTTGATGGACAACTTGGTCATTTTTTTGACATGAAAACAGTGCGACCATCAATAGAAGTGTCAAAATTGAATATGTATTTTTAATAAGAACATTTTTTTGACTATCTAGCATCGAGCCTCCACATTTAACCAAAGCTGTTAACAAATCAGATCAAGCTTAGGCGAGATCAGTTTCTCGACTCGCAATCGACTGAATAAAATCCTGTGACGAAAAAATCTTAAGATCTTGAATTTTTTCGCCAACACCGATCCACTTAATTGGAACTCGCAAATCGTGAACTACAGAAACTGCAACGCCGCCTTTCGAAGTGCCATCTAACTTTGTCAACACCACACCACTTAAACCTAAAGCTTCGTGGAACTGTTTGGCCTGCGCTAAAGCATTTTGACCTGAATTTGCATCTAAAACGATCCAGACCTCATGGGGAGCATCAGGAATAACCTTCGTCATGACACGTTTTACTTTTTTCAATTCATCCATCAAATGGGCCTGATTTGGCAAACGGCCTGCTGTATCCAATAAAACCAAATCATCACCGCGGGCCTTTGCCTTTTGAATGGCATCAAAGGCCACTGCACTGGGATCAGAAACATTGGGCGGAGAAAAAATTTCCACCTGGGCGCGATCAGTCCACACTTTCAACTGCGAACCAGCCGCTGCACGAAATGTATCCCCAGCTGCTACCAGGACTTTTTTACCTTCGAGGGCCCATAATGATGACAACTTACCAATCGTTGTTGTCTTCCCTGCCCCATTCACTCCAACAATCATAATGACTGTGGGACCTTCATGGGCCCACTTCACAAGCGGAGTTGCTGGCAAAGAGTCAAAAATACTTTGCATTTCACTTTGAATAACTTTTTGAATTTCAAAAAAATTATTTTTTTCAGATTTCGAAAGTTCATTCGATACCACTGACATAATTTTTTCAACAGTCGCAGGTCCTAAATCACTGGTGTATAGAATTTCTTCGATCTCGTCCAAGGCCGGCGTTTTTTGATTTGAAGAAAATAAAGATTTTAGTCGTCCAAAGATTTGCTGTTCAGTTTTTTGTAATTTTCTAGGCTCAGAATGAATTGTCGATGAGTCTTGCTGAAACTTTGAATCCTGCAGCGATTTGGCCTGCATTTCAGACTGTAATTCTGAAGGCGATTCTGGCTGCAAAACAGATGGCGGCGTTTTCTTTTTGAATGCTTTTAATAGAAAGGGCGTTGCAATCGCTAGGATCAACAACGCCACAAAGTAGATCAAATAATAAATTGCATCCTGATGCGCTTCACTCATGTCCAACCTTTGATACTTTCCTTAGCACCAATCATTACAACTGGTGATTCTGAGCATCTTCAAGATTAACAGACACCATTGTCGAAACCCCACGCTCTTGCATCGTCACACCGTAAAGTTTTTTAACAACTTCCATGGTGTGCTTATTATGGGTAACAACAATAATTTGCGAACGCTTCGACATTTCACGAACTAGATCGTTAAAGCGATGAACGTTGGCGTCATCCAATGGTGCATCAACCTCATCCAGCAAGCAGTAAGGTGACGGCTTCACCAGGAAGATCGAAAACACAAGGGCCACAGCTGTCAGGGCTTTTTCACCGCCCGACATCAATGTGACATTTTGCATTTTTTTACCTGGAGGTTTTGCAACAATCTCGATCCCCATTTCGCCTTTTTCGACGTTCTCATGGAGTTCAAGTTTGGCTTCCCCACCACCGAACAAGACTGGGAAAACACGTGTAAAGCGATCATTGACCAAGTCAAATGTCTCTTTGAAACGTTTTGTGCAAATACGATTGATACGATCAATAACCTTTTTCAACTGCTCTTTAGCTTCTGTCAGATCATTGTGTTGCTGAGTTAAGAACTCATAACGTTTCGAAGTCTCTTCATACTCTTGAATCGCCGACAAATTCACTTCGCCAATGCGAGATAATTTTTCACGGAGATCCTTCAATTCTGCTTCGGACTCGACAAGATCTTTTTCTTGCTCCACGTACTGGGAATAAACATTTGCAAGATCAAGACGGTATTTTTCCATCACTTGATCCACCAAGTACTGCTCTTTTAATTTTGCCTGCTCAAGTTTTAACTGGGCCTCGTTCATTCGAGACTGTCGTTCATGACGAGCTTTTTGAGAACTTTGCAAAGTGCTTTCAATTTCACGAGCTTGGGCCGCTAAAACTTCATACTCTTCTTTAGCTGCAGAAACATTTTTCTTAGCTTCTTCAACAGAAACAATAAAACGCTCAAACTCAATTTTGCGTTCTTCCAGCACCATCTGACCTTCAGTCATTTTCATGTTTGAATTTTCAGACTCTTCTTGCATGCGGGACAATTGCGTATCCAATTCAGCCAACGATTTATTCACCATTTCAAGCTGTCTTAGAACGCCTTGATACTCTTGGGATTTCGAAGCTGATTTCACTTGAAGATCTGTCACCGTCGAACGCAAATCATCAAAACCATCTTGGGTTTCGTTCAATTGCTTTTCAAGGGACTCGGTCAAAGACTGAATTTCTTGCTTTTTAAGACGAGTCTCTTCCAATGTCTGAGTTAGCTCTTCCAATTTTGTTTGCATGGATTGGATTTGCTCTTGGATCTTTTGCATTTCACGATTTTGGCGTTCAACGGCAGATCCTGCATTGGACAACTCTTGTTCAGCTCTTTCTAAATCTTTTTTTAATTCACGAACTTTAATTTCTTGTTCGATTTTTCTTTTTTGAGCACCTTCAAAGTCATTCACGACATTATTCAACTGCTCTTCAATTTTGCGCATCGAAGCCTGGGCCAAGGCCAATTTGCCTGACCATTCATCCTTCAGCGCAGACAATTCTTTAATTTCACGTTGGCGTTTTAAAACACCTGTATCAGCAGACTGAGTTCCCCCACCTGTCAACACGCCATCCGCACCCAAAGTGTCGCCATCTAAAGTGACAAAACTCCAGCCTTCGTATTTTGGTCTTAAGGCAAGGGCAGTTCTTAATGAATCCACCACCGCCACGCCATCCAATAAATAAGACACAGCTTGTTTATGTTTTTCACCAGCTTGCACGACATTTTTAAGTAATTCTTCAACGCCCGCTTCGCCCATTGGTGATTTGGCAAAATTCGCTTTCAATGAAGCATCTTCAGAAAGAAAGCTTGATCGGCCAGATTGCTGTTGTTTTAAATATTGAACTGCCTCTAGGGACTCGTCATGCTTGTCTGCCAAAAGCATTTGCAAACGATTTCCTAATGCCGCTTCCATGGCCACTTCAAATTTTTGTGGCACTTCAACAACTTCAGAAACTGGTTGAAAATGCGTGATCACACTTCCATCAGCCATCACTTCCTGCGAAGCTTGGGCTTTGGTTTTTTGCCAAAGCATAACGTTTTTGACGCCCTCTTCAAAACCTTCAAAGTTAGATTGAAGATTTTCAAGACCGTACAAACGCGAAGTCACTTGATTCAATTCGTCTTTAAACAATTCCGTTTCATGACGTTTTAAATGCAATTGTTCTGAAAGAATTTTTTTATTGGCTTCGAAAGAGTCCACATCTTGACCAAGATCAAGTTGCAGCTGCCTTTCTTTTTCTAATTCGCCAAAAACTTTTTTACGACGAGATTCAAATTCGATTTGTTTCTCTCGCAATTCGTCCATCGTCATTTGCTCTTCAGCTTCACGCTCTGTCATTTGCTCGATTTGAGCTTGCAAAGATTGAACCTTGGCATCCACAGAAGATTCTGTTTGGCCTAGGGCAAAGAATTCACGACGAGTTTCGGTTAATTTTTGATCTGCATCAGCAATAATTGTCTGATGGTTTTTAAAGAGATGATTCTTTTCTTCAAATAAAGAAGTTAAAGATTCGGCCTCTGACTTCAACTCGGCCTCTTGTTCTTGCAATTGATTTTGATCGCGCAACAACAATTCTTGTCGGGCCTTTTGCTCTTGCAACAAAGTCCCTGTCATCACTTCATTGCGACGGGCTTGTTCAATTTCAAAACGAAGCTCTTGAAGCTCCATTTCTTTTTTCTGAGTCTGTGATTGCTTGTCATAATAATCAGACTGCATTGTTTCTAAAGATTTTTCTTTTGTTAACAATGTCAGTTTTAACTCTTCAAACTGGGCTTGAAGATTTGCAAAACCACTTTCGCCTTCGATTTCCATGGCCTGGGCTTCGTTAAAGATTTTTTGAGCTTCGTCAGCGGCTTGTTTCAAATCAAAATACTGGCGACTAGAAATCCAAAGATCTAACTCTTCAATTTGATTTTTTAAATTGCGATAACGTTCTGCACGTTGGGATTGTCTTTGCAAAGAATCGATCTGACGTTTTAATTCGCCAATGATATCTTGCAAGCGAAGCAAGTTTTGATCTGTCGATAAAAGTTTTCTTTGGGATTCTTTTTTACGAGCTTTAAATTTAGTAATCCCGGCAGCTTCTTCGATCAAATGCTTACGGTCTTCTGGCTTAGCCGTGATAATCTTACCGATCATCCCTTGCTGAATAATCGAAAAACCTTTTGAACCTGCGCCAGTGTCCATAAATATTTCTTGAACATCTTTTAAACGAGCTGGCTCTTTATTGATAAAATATTCGCCCTCGCCAGATCTGTGCAATCGACGAGTCACCATAATTTCAGAATGTTGGGCGTACTGGGCTGGGAAAGGCCCACCGTCGTTTTCAAGGGTCAATGAAACTTCACACATTCCCAATGGACTATAACCTTCAGCACCTGCAAAGATCACATCCGTCATCGAAGATCCACGAAGATCCTTTGCAGACATTTCACCCATCACCCAAACAAGGGCATCAACGATATTTGATTTACCGCAACCATTGGGTCCAACAACGCCAGTAATACCTGCATCGAATTGAATAACGGTACGATCTTTAAACGACTTAAAACCAACGAGTTCTAATTTTTTGATTCTCAATGTTGCACCTTTCTCGATTGTAGCGCGGCACGGGCCGCTGCCAGTCTTGCAATGGGCACTCGGAATGGAGAACAACTGACGTAATCAAGTCCCACACGATGAAAAAATTCAATCGACGCGGGGTCCCCTCCGTGCTCACCGCACACTCCAGTTTTCAAATCTGGCTTGGTTCTGCGCCCGTAGTCAACACCCGTTTTGACCAATTGTCCAACGCCGACTTGATCGATGCTCACAAAGGGATCTTTTTCGAAGATTCCCTGAGAGACATAACTTCCTAAAAATCTTCCAGAATCGTCACGGGAAAGCCCTAAGGTGGTCTGCGTCAAATCATTGGTTCCGAAGCTGAAAAAATCAGCATATTCTGCTATCTGATCCGCGATCAGAGCGGCTCTTGGAAGTTCGATCATTGTTCCAACCAAGTAATCAAATTTTACATTTCGGATATCTTGGGTTTTTTGAACTGTTTGAACAGTTAATTTTCGCAAAATATCAAGCTCTTGGGATGTGGCCACCAATGGAATCATAATTTCAGGAACTAATTTCATTCCTTCAGAAACCAAATCACAGGCGGCTTCAGCGATGGCCTTCACTTGCATTTCGTAAATCTCTGGAAACGTAATCGCCAAACGGCATCCGCGGTGGCCCAACATTGGATTGAACTCGTGCAAAGATTTTACTTTTAAACGAAGGCGGTCGTAGTCCCAACCGATACGTTTTGATAGCTCTTGAATTTCTGAATCTGTATGGGGCACAAATTCATGCAATGGCGGATCCAACAAACGAATTGTCACAGGATAGCCTGCCATAATTTTAAATAATTGATAGAAATCACTTTTTTGCATGGGCAATAATTTCGCCAAAGCTTTTTCTCGCTCTGGACGGTGATCTGCCAAAATCATTTCACGAACAGCATCAATTCGATCTGCTCCAAAAAACATATGTTCAGTTCGGCAAAGACCAATGCCTTCGGCCCCAAAATGTCTTGCAGTTTCTGCATCCTTCGGCGTGTCCGCATTGGTGCGAACACGAAGTTTGCGAACTCCGTCAGCCATTTTCATCACACGTTGAAAATAAGAATCCAAAACGGGCTCGATGGTTTTCACTTCACCCATAAAGACTTCGCCAGTTCCACCATCCAAAGTGATCACATCACCTTTTTTAAGAACGTAACCTTTCACCTTCATGGTTTCAGTGCGCTCGTCGACTTCAACATCACCACAACCGGCCACACAGCACTTTCCCATTCCACGGGCAACAACAGCCGCATGGGAAGTCATCCCCCCACGAGTTGTCAGAATACCTTGGGCCGCAACCATCCCCGCAATATCTTCTGGTGAAGTTTCAACACGGACTAAGATGACTTTATGGCCTTTTTCTTTCCACTCGACAGCTTCTTCAGAAGTGAAAACAATCTGACCGCAAACTCCGCCTGGCGAAGCTGGTAGACCCTTGGCAAGGACTGTTTTTTGAGCTTTCGGATCTAAAGTGGGATGAAGAAGTTGATCAAGGGAATGGGGCTCAAGTCGAAGCAAGGCCTCTTCTTCAGTGATCAATTTTTCGTCTAACATATCACAGGCAATTTTAAGTGCTGCGCGGGCTGTGCGTTTACCATTTCGCGTTTGCAACATCCAAAGTTTATTTCTTTCGATGGTGAATTCGATGTCCTGCATATCGCGATAATGTTTTTCAAGCTTATTGTAAATCTCAACAAGTTGTTTGTAGGGCTCTGGCATCGCTTGTTCCAGGGACATCATCCCAGACGCTGCGGCTGCAACTTTTGTGATGGGCTGCGGAGTACGAATTCCAGCAACCACATCTTCACCTTGAGCATTAATTAAAAACTCACCATAGAATAATTTATCCCCAGTGCTTGGGTCACGGGTGAAGGCCACACCTGTTGCTGAATCTTCACCCAGGTTTCCAAAAACCATGGACTGAATATTGACCGCTGTCCCCCAGCTTGCAGGAATGCTGTGAAGTTCACGGTAAGTGATTGCACGCGGAGTATTCCAGCTGCGAAACACAGCGCTGATGGCGCCCCAAAGTTGCTCGAAGGGATCTGCTGGGAAACTTTGACCCGTCATTGTCTTGACGAGATCTTTGAATTTTTTAACCAACAGCTGCAAGTCTTCAACTTTTAAATCTGTATCCAGATGATATTTTTTTTCTTCTTTCAAATCTTCAAGTGTCACTTCAAGAAGTGATGAATTCATCCCCATCACGACATCAGAATACATCTGAATAAAACGGCGGTAGGAATCCCAGGCAAAGCGCGGATTATTTGAAGCCTGGGCCAAACCTTCAACCGTTTGGTCATTTAAACCAAGATTCAAAATGGTGTCCATCATTCCAGGCATCGAAGACCGAGCCCCCGAACGCACGCTGACCAACAATGGGTTTTTGACATCGCCAAATTTTTTACCAATATTTTTTTCGACACGGGCCAAGGCCTCTAAAACCTTAGGTCGAACCCATTCAGGAAGCTTGCCGTCGTTTTCGTAAAAGTGAGTACAGATATCTGTTGAAATCGTAAAGCCAGGGGGAACAGGCAACCCAAGACTTGTCATTTCGGCTAAGTTTGCGCCTTTGCCACCCAAGGTGTTTTTCATTCCGGCATTGCCTTCGCTTTCACCTGCGGCAAAGTAGTAAACAAATTTTTCTGGCTTTGCCAGAACAGTCGCGCCGGACTTTTTGTTTTGAATTGTTGCTGTTTTATTTTCCATTTTTCCCCCAATGAGAGTTAAGTCTTCGGCTCTCGTTGATGATTTGTTTATTCAACTCAATATCCAAATAGATTAAAAATTCTTAAGTGACTTTTGAACATAGTCATTTAATGCAGATAACGAAATACGCTCTTGGGTCATTTTGTCACGGTGACGAACTGTCACAGCCTGATCATTGATCGTATCAAAATCCACAGTCACACAGAATGGAGTTCCGATTTCATCTTGCCTTCGATAGCGTTTACCTATCGAAGCGGCTTCATCATAAAGCACATCAAAATCTTCGGCCAATTGATCACGCAGCTTTTCTGCAATCGAAGTTAATTCTTCTTTTTTTGACAAAGGCAAAATAGCTACTTTAATCGGGGCAATGGCTGGATGAAGCCCCAAGACCACACGCACGTCCTCTTGTCCTTTATCATCAACTGTGACTTCTTCACGGTAGGCATCACACATAAATGCTAAGAACAATCGATCACAACCCACAGCGGTTTCAATCACATAGGGGATATATTTTTCTTTGTTGGCTTCATCAAAGTACTCCAGTGATTTGCCAGAAAATTTTGTATGCTGAGTTAAATCGAAATCGCTGCGGTTATGGATACCCTCAAGTTCAGAAAATCCCATGGGGAATTTGTACTGAACATCCACGGCTGCTTTCGCATAGTGGGCAAGCTCTGTCGGGCCATGGGGATGGAATTGAAGATTTTCTTTTTTAATTCCATATTTTAAATAAAAATTCCAACGGGTTTCTTTCCACTCGTTGTAAAATTTTTCATCTGTACCAGGTTTT
>DGYJ01000081.1:2203-5555 GCA_002396665.1 Bdellovibrionaceae bacterium UBA5009 | reverse complement strand
GGTTTTACAAAATACTGCATTTCCATTTGTTCAAATTCGCGCGTGCGGAAAATAAAATTTCCCGGAGTGATTTCGTTTCGGAATGATTTCCCAATCTGGGCAATACCAAATGGAACTTTATAACGGGAACTTTGCTGACAGTTTCCAAAGTTAACAAAAATACCCTGGGCCGTTTCAGGGCGAAGATAAACAACGCTTCCTGTATCTTCAACAGGTCCCATGTGGGTTTTAAACATCAAATTGAATTGTCGCGGTTCGGATAAATTTTTTGATCCACACTGGGGGCACTTTTGATGCTGCAAATAGCTTTCTGTATTGTCGGCGCGAAATCGAGTTTTGCAGTCTTTGCAATCCACTAAGGGATCAGAAAAACCATCCACGTGCCCTGAAGCCTTCCAAACCATGGGATGCATTAAAATCGCAGCATCAATTCCAACCACATCAGATCTGCGGGTCATGGCGTTCCACCACGCGCGCTTTACGTTGGCCTTCATCAATGATCCCAAAGGGCCATAATCCCAGCAACTTCCTAACCCGCCATAAACTTCTGAGCTTTGAAAAACAAAACCCCGTCTTTTGCTTAAACTGACCAATGTGCTTAAATCTTTAAGCAGGCGAATTTGTTTAGATTGAGGGGCTGCGTTGGATTGGGATTCTGACATGAATTTGGCTCCTGTTGAATAACAACAGGAGCTTAGTCGATGGACCCCAAATTCATCAATTTAAAACAGGAACTAGGCGCGCTGCGACTTCTGCTGGTTTTTCGCGCACAAGATAATGCCCGCCAGAGATCATCATACTTTTTGTTTTGTATCCTGACTCGTCAAGACGGTCTTTGAACTCATTCAACATGGAAGGCGTCACAACATCATCTGTCGAGCCTGAAACAAGGATGTACTTAACATTTTTTGGTAGATCCAGCTCTTTCGAGTAATCAAGGATATTAAAATCACTCACTCCACGCGTGGCAGCAAGTACGGCCTTCATCCGCAGTCCAAAATCCAATTTTAGATTCTCTTCACCCTTCATCGGTGGAGCTTGAAATGCATAATGCAAGGGAAATTGAAACATTTTGAACATTTCTAAGGAAGGTTTCAGGGCCATGTCTCTGTAATTATCCACTGGGATCGTTCCATAAAACATATCTCTCCAGTACTGAAACATCTGGCTTATTGGCGCTGTGATTTTCTCGAAGGGACTGTAAAACGATTCAACCCATTCCCCAGGAATTCCTAGTGTTTTTAGAACTAACTTTTGTGCTTGAACAGGCGCCATTCCTGAGGTCACAGAATCCATATAGTACTTGTCTAAACTTTTCACAAAGCTAGCCACCAGCACCACATCTTTAATTCGCGACGCAATTCCCATTTTTTCAAACTTTTCAGCAACACCTAGAGTGACTGCTCCACCGTAGCTGTGACCAACCAATATCACTTGGCGGTCCGAGCTGACACGGTAAAGAACTTCAGCAAGGTCCCGAATATTGTCTTCGACTGGAATAATATAAGGAATGGGTTCTTTCTTCATCGATTCAATCAAAGTTTCACCATGACCTTGAAGGCTGACCCTCAGGACATCGTAACCCTTGTCTCTCATGATTTGTGCAAGCTCTGTGTGGGCTTCAGCACTTTCTCCCATTCCATGGGTCATCACGAAAATTGGTTTTTTTAAGTTCGCATCCGTCGTGGTAGATTTTTCGAAAATAAGGGCTATCTTACGACCAGAAGAAAGATCCACAAGTTGTTTTCCATAGCTAATTGGCGCAAAGTTTTCTTCAATAAATTTTGCAGAAATCTTATGTTCCGTTAAAAAAACATCATTGCAAATCATCGTTGCAGCATGGGACAGGGACCCTAAAGTAATAAAAGCGATCACAGATGTAAAAATTGTTTTTAAAAATAATTTTTTCATAGCTATTGACCTTTAATTTCTTTGAAGACGTTGAGGGCCTCTTCAAGTTTTTCTTGCATTGAGTTTAATTTGCTTTTCATTTGCTCAAGCAACTGCCCAGCCATCTTCTTCTCTTCTTCATTCATTTTATAGTTTTTAATATTTTCATAGGGGCGCTCGGGATTAACATCGTTCATCGAAAGAGGTTGATCGGAAAATGGTCCCTTTGAATTAAGCCCTTCAGATAAATCTGAAATATTTTGCACAAGCAGTTCCATCGATTTTTGAAACGCCTTTGAAGTCAAAATCGGAGCCAAAACAGTTGGGTTTAATTCGGAAATCTTACCCTGATCGATTGCTTTTTTTAACGCCTTTTGAAGGCCTTCATTGATGACTGCAAAGTTAAACTCTGATGTTAATGTGTTGATATAGTAAAGGCCTTCGTTACCTAGTTTAAATTTTTCAAGAGCTGCCTGTAAGGAACTTAAATGAATCGGAGCTGCTGCGTTGATCGCATGGGCAGCACCTTCAAAAAAGATGACTTTAAGTTCGGGATTATTTTTTATTTGTTCTAAAAAATAATCCATTTGAATTTTCAGAAGATAGGGATTTTCGAGCCCAGCAATCAATATTTTTTCATTTTTTAGCTTTGATAAATCAATTTGTCGTAAATCAAAACGTCCGTTTTCGACTGCACGGGTGTCTGCCTGAACCCCTGCATACAACCATTCTTTAGAAACTTGATTGGCAATTGAGTCTGGACGAACCATGTTGTCAATAATTCGATGTCCATTTTTTTCGGCCATCACTTCGTGCAATGCCGAAATTGTGAATTTGCTTGTGAATGGATTCAATTTTAAAAAACTTTCAATTTGCATCTGCTGCTTAAATTCAGCAGGAGTCATATCGCCTGTGTACATCAATGGCGCCACCAACGTGATTTCGTTGTAAATATCTGGGTACTTCAAAGCTAGGGCCGTCCCCACTGATGAGCCATAGGATAAAGTCATGATATTGACTTTTTTAAAGCCCAAATGATCTATAACTGCTTTGTGATCATCAGCAAATGTCTCCAACGTTGGACGCTTGAGACTATCTAAAAATGCTGGCTTGTGCTTTCCTTTGTATTGGGCCAAAGACTCTGGCTGAGTTCTTCGCGCAACGATAACGATGGGAAAACCCTGCATGGCCAGACTTGTTTTGTATTGTTCAAAATTTCTAAGCTCGTAGTACAATCCACCGGCTAAAACGATGGGCGTTTTATCTGAATCACCTGGCAAATACTCAAAATAAACCAAATCATCATTGGAAACTTTAATCGCTTTTTTTGTTTGAGCGGCCAAGCGCTCTTTTGCTACGGCCAAGCGATCCTCGGCCTTCTCAATTTGAGAAATAAGGACGTCTTTCTTAATAAAAGTGGAAGCGCAACTCAGCGCAGGGGCTCCGTTGGCGAAGGACAGCT
>DGYJ01000081.1:656-1965 GCA_002396665.1 Bdellovibrionaceae bacterium UBA5009 | reverse complement strand
CAGCAAGAGTTTGAGCATCGAGTGCCTCCATAGGGATTGCAAAGCAATCCCTACACCGCCTTAAAGACAACTCCGTGCAATTCGAACGTTCATTATTGTTTAAATCATTGAACAGGGACAAATTATGTCACTTTATTAGATTCTATATTTCATTAAATCTTCTTAAGAATAGCTTGGTAGGCGGCCTCATAAAATTGAGATTGCCCTGAATCTGATGTCTTCAGTAGCTGCTGATATCTTTCTGTGACTAAATGAAGTCCTGCCCCCGCTGGCAGCCCTAAAACTTGGTAGGCATCCCAATCATGACCATTGTACAAAAATAAAATATTCAACTGCCGATCTTTGATTGGGAGTGGCGCGTGACTTCCAGAATGATTTTCTGCATGACTATCAATGTGGATTTGAGCCGCCTTCCCGGCGGCGTCCTGAGAAGCTGCATGGTTTCTGGGCTGCGGAGTAGCAGCCTGTCGGGACTCAAGATTTTGGAGTGGCGATGGTGCAGACGACAAGGATGGATCTGCAGGGGCAAAACTGCCTTTTTTCAAATTCAATGGGGTTGCTTTTTCTTGACGTGTGCGTCCTGACAAGAACCACACGAAGAAAATCACCCCGATGACCAAATTTACGTATAAAAACAGTTGGCTGTCCATCTCTTCTCTATTATCAGTGATAAATACAAACTCAGCAAGTGGAGATAATACCTATGGCAACAATGAATCCCTTCGAACAACAAAAAGCGATCCCTGGTGTAAAACACATTATTGCTGTGAGTTCTGGAAAAGGTGGAGTCGGAAAATCCACAGTTGCCACAAATTTAGCCATCGCCCTTTCGAAAAAGAATCGTGTTGGCTTGTTAGATGCAGATATTTACGGGCCTAGTATTCCTCGAATGATGGGGGCATTAAATCAAAAACCAGGAATCAATGCCGAACAAAAACTGACTCCCATTGAGCGCTACGGAGTCAAAATGATGAGCCTTGGTTTTTTAGTCGAAGAAGAGTCTGCTGTGGCTTGGCGTGGTCCCATGCTATTTAAAGCCATGGATCAATTTCTTCGCGACGTGCTTTGGGGTGATTTAGATTATCTTGTGGTGGATCTGCCGCCGGGAACTGGCGATGTGCAATTGTCGCTGGCTCAAAAGGTTCCAGTGTCAGGGGCCATCGTCGTTTGCACTCCACAAAATATTGCCCTGATTGATGCTAAAAAAGCCGTCGACCTTTTTGCAAAAGTTCAAATCAAGGTTTTAGGAATGGTTGAAAACATGTCCTACATGCTCGAACCCACGACGGGCCAAAAAATTCAACTTTTG
>DGYJ01000081.1:0-503 GCA_002396665.1 Bdellovibrionaceae bacterium UBA5009 | reverse complement strand
CTTTTCCCAAAAGGTGAGCTTGATAAATACCTTCTTGAAAAACGAATTCCAAAGCTGGGCGAAATCCCCTTCCATCCCCATGTGGGGCTTTCTGGCGAAGCCGGCGTGCCCGTGATTGAAAGCAACCCATCTAGTGCAGAGGCCAGCGCCTTTATTGCCTTAGCCCAACAGCTGCGCGAAATCCTGCCGTTGCAATAGTGCGCGAAGTTCTACCAATGCAATGGGCTTGCACGTCCCCGCATTACTCCCCATTGCCTCACTTAGAAACACAAAATGCTCGAGTTCGAATGAATTTGAGATGGTGACTTGTTTTGCGATCAAAAACGCCTCAAAATGATATAAGTATATGAATTTATTTGAGATTTTTACTCAAAAAATTGGAAACCAAACCTCAGTCTTGGTATTCTATATTTGTTGGACGTGGTGCCCACGAGGATTCGGGCCGGTGGAAAGCAAAACTGCAATCTTCTTAAGACAAAAACGTCATACTCTCCAACGAAACA
>DGYJ01000011.1:60813-61239 GCA_002396665.1 Bdellovibrionaceae bacterium UBA5009 | reverse complement strand
TTTGCAAACGAATGACAAAACGCATGTTTGAAATTTTAAGTTCTCATAGTTCTACGCATTAGCTCAACAAGCCCACTAATTTTTTGCAAAGAGTGAAGTCAAGGCCATTGGTTCCTGCCAGGGCTTCGTCCAAGAGCTTTTGGGCTGCAGCCAAGGGTGTTCTTTTTTCTTCGCCAGGGGATAGTGAGGTCAGTTTTTGGAACTCGTAAGCGACAAGGACATAGTTTAAGTCTTTGTGGAGTGCGTCCGCCATAAGCTTTTTGGGAAAGCCTTGGCCATTGGGGCGCTCTTGGTGCTGCATGATCAATTCGCTGACAAGGGCTGGCAAGGGAACTTTTTTTGCTTTAATCATTTCCACAGATGTGAAGGGGTAGTTCAAGTAGTTATCTAAATTGCTGGCATCGATACTGAGCTGGCTACCAACAC
>DGYJ01000011.1:59894-60600 GCA_002396665.1 Bdellovibrionaceae bacterium UBA5009 | reverse complement strand
TTGTGAAATAGTCCCACAAGTCCTAGATTCATTCGAAACTCTTCGCTTTGTTCGTTCAGATCGGCAAGAAGGCTGCAATAAAGGGCCATGTTTAAGGCCTCTTCATAGTAGGTTCTTTCGCGGCCCGTGCGGGACTCGACAAGATTTTTCCATTGGAGGGGTGTGTTTTTTTCCAGCAGGCCATAGTCGCGGATGATGGTTTGACTGAGGTCAAAAATTCTTTTCCCAGTTTCGAAATCAACCTTTTGATTGTCGAAAAATTCAGACATGAATTCAAAGAATTTAATCTTAAATTTTAAATTTTTTTCAGTTCCCGCAATGGGATTTTCGGAATTATTTAAAGTTTGTGCAGTTCTAGCGTACTCAAGGAATTGTTTTTTCTCTGTCTTGCAAAAATAAAGGCTTTGACCGGAGCCAGAGACTTTTTGAATGGTCTCGTTTTGAAGGGTGCTTCCTTTTTTTCGCAATTTGATTGTTTTATGATTGTGTGGAAGATGCACAAATAGATCAAAATTCAATTCCATTTGATCTGTCAAGTCGCTCATTTCGATGGTTTGCAAGGCTTCAAGAGGCGGGTGATCGCCAAAATCCATCTTACAAAGTTCAAGGATGGTGTCGCTCAAAAATTCAATATCAAAATAAAAATGCAAAAGTCGATCGGCCCCGTTTTTTTTGATTTGAGCAAAATTCAATGGAGTTTGGAAAA
>DGYJ01000011.1:59503-59678 GCA_002396665.1 Bdellovibrionaceae bacterium UBA5009 | reverse complement strand
AGGGGCCGATGGATAAGTCATCTTTAGCGTTTGGGTCCATTCCAGGGTTTCGTTTTCGGAAAAGCGGGCATCGACAAGGCAAAGTGTGGGTTCATCACTTGGGGGAGATTCTAAAAAATTATCAATTTTTTCGATCTGGATGATATCATCTTGTCTGAAGAATGAAATTTCATTC
>DGYJ01000011.1:57102-59277 GCA_002396665.1 Bdellovibrionaceae bacterium UBA5009 | reverse complement strand
GAAGAATGAAATTTCATTCTTCAGACTTGGGATGATTTGTCGGTCCGTCGAACAGATCAGAACTTTCGCCATCACTTATTCGAGCATTAATTAATGGTAATTCCAATAAAAAATTCTTCGTTTGTGGATAGCTTGACGGGGATCACTAAGGTGACTCCATCCGAGTTGGTGATAGATTTAAAATCGCCATGGATTACAGTGGGGATGGCCATTTCCAAATTAAAGCCACTTTCGTTTAATGTGGTTTTAGCCGACCCGTAGATCATATTGGTCAGTTCTCCAACGGCGTCGGTGGAATTTTTGTCGATTTCGGTGTATTTTTCGCTAAGCATATTTTCGACAATTTTAAGTATGGCATTTTTTGGAAAGCTTAGGCTTAAAGTTCCACGCAAAGGCATGGCCACCATTCCTAAAATTCCGATGACCTCACCCCGAGGGGTTAGGTGTTGTTCAATAAAAGGTTTTCCAAATTGGACCTGGGTTGAAGCCATGTCTGACAGGGTGACTTGGACCGCTTTGATAAAGGCATTGATTGTCACCTTGTCGAGAAGTGGATTCTCGAGTTTTATTGCTGCTGACATTTTACATCCTTGCTAAATTAAGCTGCTTTAGTTGCTGGTGAAGAGTTGACCCTGGCGTAGACTTTTTCAAGTTTGCCTTTTAAAGTGGCAGAATTGAAGGGCTTCACAACGTAATCAGAAACGCCGGCTTTTGCGGCCTCAAGAATTTGTTTTTGTTCGCTCTCTGCAGTCACAAGCATAAAAGGGATGTTTTTATGGTTGGGATCTGCTTTGCAGGCCTTTAAAAGTTCGATACCCTGCATTTTGGGCATATTCCAGTCGGAAATAATAAAGCCATAGGGTTGACCCGCAGCCTGGGCTGCCTGGATCATGGGAAGGGCTGTGGCCCCGTCGTCGGCTTCTTCGATATTGGTGTAGCCAAGCTCGTTAAGCACTTTTTTGATGATTTTTCGCATAGTTGAGAAGTCATCGATGACCAAAAATTTAGTCGTTGTGGGAAACATAATATCTCCTTCTGGGAGGTCCTAGGAAGTTTTTATATAGATCGGTCTAGTTTTAAATTTCTTAAGTCTAAAATCTTGCGAATTAAAAAAAATCTAGGCAGACTTATATACAGGTGGTGGTGTCTCAAAATAGGACGATAGGAGAGATGGATATTTCCTTAGTCTTGGATGAGATGAAACAATAACATTTTAGCGGGAGGAGCAAGGATGCTCAGAGATATCCTGATTCAAAAAGGTCTGTCTAATCGCGAAGCCGAAGTTGCAGAACTGGTTTCAAAAGGTCTGTCTAACAAAGAAGTTGCTAACCAACTTTTCGTGACAGAAAAAACAGTGAAATTTCACTTAACAAACATCTACAAAAAAATGAACGTGAAATCACGCGCTCAGCTGATTGTATGGTGTCTTCCTCATCTTGGATTCGTTGAAAGCGAAGCTCGTACTGAGAACAATGCAAATATCAGTGCAGCTGCTTCTTTCAATGCGCAAGCTCCTCAAACTATTCCTGCAGGGAACTCTACTGTTGGCGGAACGACGACTCTTCCGACTTCTAGCAACGGTAATGGTTTCAACAGAAATGGAAATTCAGATATGGGAGCAATGGGAATTTAATCCCTTGCTCTTTGGAATAAGTTTTGCCGAAAGCAAATTTTTATGATGAACCGAGAAGTGTATGGAGTCTAAAACAGTTTCATCTTCTCGGGTCATCATGACTGAACTTGTTCTTCCTACGCATACGAATTCTTTAGGATCTATTTTTGGCGGACAGGTGATGTCTTGGATTGATATCGCTGCCGCTATCTGTGCTCAACGCCACTGCAATCATGAAGTGGTCACAGCAAGTATCGATGAATTATCTTTTGTAGCCCCTGTTTATAAAGGTTGGGTCGTCAACCTGAAAGCCAGTGTTAACTTTGTCGCGAAGACTTCGATGGAAGTTGGTGTGCGAGTTGACGCCGAAAACCCGAAAACAGGGGAAACATTTCACACCTCTTCAGCCTACCTTACATTTGTTTGTCTTGGATCAGATGGAAAGCCAACCCAGGTTCCAGGTCTTATTTTAGACACTGACGATGATCGAAGACGAAACAAAGCAGCGCTTTCTCGAAGGCAAGCACGTATTGCACGTCGCGCGGCTTCGCTCTAGCTCATCC
>DGYJ01000011.1:48864-56987 GCA_002396665.1 Bdellovibrionaceae bacterium UBA5009 | reverse complement strand
CCGTAGGTATTCTTTTTTTTTGACAAAATTCTTAGCTGGAAAAATATCTTGAAATGTCGAGAAGACGTAGCGCGCTGAAGTGTCAAAAAAATCGTCGCCTTTTTTATCTTAAATCCCACGTAATATTGTTTAAACCTGTTTGGGCGAGCTCAGTTTTTGCAAAGCATGCAATGTTCCTTTCGTACACAAGGAGTTTTGCATGTCTATCAAGAACGTTTCCCTAGGTACTGTGCTTTTAATCATTTCTATGATAAGTCCGTCCTATTCGAATCAATTGCCAAATCAAATGCTCAGTGGTGACCTGAGTGTAAGCCAGGTTTCAATCTTAATCCAAAAAGGCCTTTCGTCCCCAGAGACTAGCCAAGTCCCAACGCCCCTTAGTCAAGGACGGCAATTCAATGTTCGTCATGCATTTCAAATTCAAATTAGTGAAATCCTTGGGGATGATACAGAGCGCGGCGAAGGAAACCTTAAGACCATTGTAGCTGGTGATACTGTCGAAATTCCAAGTGAAGTGAATCTTATGGTCTCGGATCAGCGTATTTCCGCAAATGGCAATAAAGAGTTTTTGCTATCGCTAGAACCGACTTCGATTATTGACTCGGAAATCGAAGAGATGGAAGAGGTTGGCAATGATTTGCCTTTGAATTTTTGGGTCAACGCTTCGGACTTAAGGATCGAAAATTTACAAGAGTTGAATATTGAAAAATTATCGGCCCTTGAGCAATCTGATTCGCCTGACATGGTGATATGGGTACAGGATCAGTATGCTTCGCTTAAAAGAAAAGTTCGAATTAAAAAAATGACCTATTGTGCTCGTGAAGTGAAGGCCGAGCTTTATAAATTTGGTGTTTGTAAAGTTCCAAATCCAGGTGGTGGCAAAGCGACAGAAATGTATTCTATCTTGCAAAAAAGCAATTGTGGCATGACCCCTGCTAGGTACAACGACAACTTACCCATTGGATCTGTCTGTGTGTCAGGAAAAGGGCGTTATACGATTCGCTGTGGTGATGTCGTCACAGTCAAAGGTCACAAAGTATTACGTGCAGGTTATTGTGGGCATGTCGCAGTGAAAATTGCTCCTAAGCTTTGGAAGGGTGCGGGCCTAAAGCCAACCCCATGGTTAAATGGTCGTACCCCCATGGGTTGTTTAGTTCCACAGAAAAAAGCAAAATCAAAATTTGCAACCCAAGGACCAAAACGTAAACCTTCAAGCCTTGCAAGTGGGTCTGTGATTGGCAGTCAACGTTCTGTGGCAGCAACTTTATCTAAAAAAATTATGCGTGCAGATCAGGGAACCTACGACATGGTGTTTTTTCAGTCTGATATCAATTTACGAAGCGTCAGAAAGCTTTCTTTGATTTTAAATGGGAAGTCGATCCAAAAGCCCACGGCAGTTTTGATCAATAGCGCTGGTGGAGATCCTGATCAAACTTTGCGTCTACGCAAAAAATTGATTTCATTTGCCGATGAACATTTAAAAGCCACGGGTAAAAAGCTTGTCGTTGCGGTTTTGGATCAATGCAATTCAGCCTGTCCTTTGTTGTTGACGGGTTTGAATCATTTTTCTTCAAAAAATAACATGCAAATTATTATTTCGAAGCAAGCGCAATTGGGTTTTCATCAGCCAAGGCAATTGATTAATGGACGGGCCTCTTTGATTAAAAATAAATTAGAAAGAACAAATGAAATTGAAAACGAATCAACTCGTTTTTTAAATGCCGGATTGAATCCCAATTGGGAACTTAAAAATCGACAGCTTTTTGCAAGTGTTAAAACCCGTTTTGTGACGGCAGAGCAGTTGGTGAATGAACAGTCAGGAATTATTTCTGAAGATTCTTTGGTCGATTCGCAATTGGATTTATTTCAAGCCATAAGCGATTTGTTGGATTAAAAAGAAGAACTTAAGAGTATCTTGTTCGAATTATTTAACAAGATACTCTTTCCAGCGATTCAGTAAAACCTGTGACAGTTGGGTGTAGCAAATGGTCCCCTCTGTTGCAGACTCCTTGCGGATAATTCGGGTTTCCCGGCCCAAATCGAAAATCTTGTATTCTTCGGCCTTGGGAAAATAAAGTTGCACATCGGTTTGCATTTCATTGATAGCTTCGGCCATCATGGTCTTTAATTGTTCAAAGCCTTGTCCGTTCAGTGCGCTGACAAAGACCCTGGGGAACAGTCGAACTTGGAATTGTCTTTCCAGTGGGGCGCAGTCGACTTTGTTAAAGACATGAATGATTTTTTTATTTTCCCATTTAAATTCTTCAATTAGTTTTTCAACGATTTCGATTTGGCGAAGCATATTTGGCGAAGACAGGTCCACCACGTGCAATAACACATCGGCCTCACCAGCTTCTTCAAGGGTTGCTTTAAAGGCTTCAATCAATTGGGTTGGAAGTTTACGAATAAATCCCACCGTATCGGTCACAACGGCAGGGGGGCCCCCGGGAAGAAAAACTTTTCTGGTTGTTGGATCCAGGGTGGCGAAGACCTGATTTTTTGATAAAACTTGTGATCCTGTCAGGCGATTTAAGATCGAGCTTTTTCCTGTATTGGTGTATCCCACAAGGGCAAAGCTTGGAATTTCATGGCGACGACGTGAGCTTCTGTGTTGGGCGCGATTTTTACGAACGCCCTCAAGTTTTTTCTTAATCATCGAAACCCGTTCGCGGACACGGCGACGGTCATTTTCGATGGCGGACTCACCGGGGCCCCGGGTTCCGATACCACATCCTTGGCGTGAAAGGGATCCCATCCAGGCATCCACCATGCGCGGCATCTGATCTAAAAGTTGTGCCAGTTCGACTTGTAATTTTCCTTCAAAGGTTTGTGCGCGAAGGGCGAAGATATCAAGAATCAATTGGTTGCGATCAAGGACGCGCACGCCTATGGCTGTTTCTAAGTTCCTTGCTTGCACGCCAGAAAGTTGATGGTCAATGACAACAAGTTGGGCCTTCGAGTCCACAACCATTTCTTTAACTTCATCGACTTTGCCAGTGCCAATCAGTGTGGCGGGATTCCACTGCGGAAGTGTTTGAATCAAAGAACCAACGATTTCGCCACCGGCAGAAATAACTAACTCTTCAAGCTCTAATAAATTTTCTTTGATTTCTGACAGGGGCTCAGTTTTAAGACCAACTCCAATAACAATAACTCTTTCGTTCGCTTGGATTTTAGTTTTTTGTGTCAACTCTGAGCATCTCCTTTACGATTTCTTACTTATAGAATAATCGAGAATTGATCTTATTGGCCACCTTTTTTTCTTAAAATGAGACAAAATGAGATGGTTTTTTTAATTTTGATACCTAACCATAATTTCACTTATGGTCTGCGAAAGCATTTCTAATGCGGGGGTAAATTCTTCAGCAGGAATTCAAAAACATTCCCACCCATGATTTGGGCCACTTCTGCTTGCGATAAGCCAGCGTCTGCAAGTGCACCGCTCAGCTGTCCAACCCCAGAGGCATCGAAGGGGGTCGATACAAATCCATCCCAGTCAGACCTCAAGGCCACATGCTGAATTCCGACAAGATTTTTGACATACAAAATGGCCTTTACAATATCGTCGACAGTTTTTCCGCAGGTAGCGCCTTCCCAAAATCCGATTCCGATCAGGCCGCCTTTGGCAGCGATGGCGCGAATTTGTTCATCGGAAAGATTACGATTGTTGTCACAGGTCCCTTTGACCCCGGTGTGTGAGACGACCACGGGGGATGATGATTTTTCTAAAACATCAGAGATTACTTTTTCAGAGGCATGGGCCAAGTCGATGATCATATGTAAGTCATTCATTTTTTTTAACCATTCAAAGCCAAGATCGGTGAGTCCGTACTTTTCCATTCCCTGCTGCGAGCCCCCGATGAAATTGTCAGTCAAGTGCGCAGGGCTAATCATTCGAACACCTGCTTCGTAATACTGTTGTAAAATTTCATTCATTAATTGCTTTCGGGATTCAGTCGTCGAAGGGTTTTCAACATTTGCTGTTAATGACTGGGCCCCTTCAAGGGCTAAAAAACCAGCAGTGATTTTTTTTTGATCAGGGCTTTTTGAACTTTGATAACGAAGGCGAAGTTGCAAATAGTTTTCAAGATCAGATTTGTTGCGAATTAAAAAAAACTGATCCGAGGCCCTTACCGCAGCACTCAATCGATCGATCTGATGAAAGGCTCTTTTGGATAAATTAAACCAAGAAGAAAATGGCCAAGACTGGAAAATGGCAAGCCAAATAATATTGTCTTTGCCGTTGGCGTTTCCTTGGTAAGAAATTTTAGGTGGTGTTTGCGTGACCATGGAAAACCCTTGAAGGCCAATATTTCCTTCCACCATCCGCGGGATGTCGACATGGCCTCGGTCTGAGCGCTTCATCAGGTCACGGTTCCATAGAAGAGTATCTGCGTGCAGGTCAGCGATCAGAAGTTCATTGTGCCATGGGGGTGGCCCATGTCTTTTAATTTCAGTCTTGGATGGGCTTGAATTTTCAACTTTTGGATCTATGGAATGAACATAATTGTTTTTGGCATCAATCAGTTGCGGCACGTAATAAAAATACAAAACAGAATAAGTGATTCCGACTAAAAAAATAAATAGTCCAATGGACTTAAAGAAAAGCGAATATTTTTTAATCATGATCACCAGGGGTTAAGGGTAAAATAAAATTTTGCAATTCGTGATTTGTAAGATCGGATTGAATTTGATTGGCTGTTTTTAATATGGATTGAATTTGCAAGGAATCTTTAGTCGCAAAATCAGAACTTGTATAGCCCCACCAGTCCCAGCATCCAGCTGGATTCAACAAAGATTTGTCGACGGAAGGGTAGTAGATGATTAATGAATTTGTTTCTGCCCAATTGTTGTATCCAGATTGGGTTATAAATTCCAAGCCGACAGTTTCTGGATTTTGCTGGCAGCCATGGATGGCGATATGGGTTTTGCATGAAGCGGGATCTTGCTGGCATTGTTTTGGAATATAAACATGTCCATAATCCGACAGCATGGACCCATCAACACGTGTTAACTTCTGCGAAACTCGAAAAATATGATCGGCCTTGTAAAAAGTTTTTTCATTCAATGGGCCATAAAATTCATTCAGCACCCACTTTGCGCCGTCAAAAACGGATTCCCCCTTGTAGCATTTGTTCATCCATGGTTTTGCGGATTCGTGGCATTCGTTGGCCCCTTGGGCCGAAGGGAATCCGTGCCCAGAATCTGCAGAAATTTCCTTCACGATTTGCGATTGAAATTTTTTGTAAAATTCTTCAACTTTTCCAGCGGCTACGGAATTGACGACAGGGTCTTTGAGGCCTTGGAAGATCAGAATTTTTTTATTTTTTAAATTGGATGTGGGACTTATTTTTTTCTTTTTTTCTTGTTCAAGGGCGTACTGAATTGATTTGTTGACCTGAATATTCTGCGGAGTCTTCATGCACAGATTGAGGGCGTTCAAAGCTTGTCCCGCAGAGCAGTTGTAGATGCCCCCAGCAAAACTTGCGGCTCCGTCGATAATATCAGAATTTGTAACAAAAATTTGTTGGGCCATAAAAGCGCCGCTGGATAATCCAGACACCGTGAAGTGCTCCAGCTGCCGATTTGACTTTTGGTCGTATTTTGCATCCGTTGGCGTTCTTGTTGAGGGCCCACGGGAAGTAGAGCAAGAACTCAATATTGTAATTATAAGGAAATTAAACAACTTCAATGTCAGATCTGCTTTTTGATTGATCAAATTTGTGGGCATGTGTTTCTCCAGAGTTGATATTCTAAAAATACTTCTTTTATCTTTACAACCTTGAAATGTTGGTTCAGGAATAATGTCTGATTTTAGTATTGGGGGCTTTGTGAAGCTAAAAGATTTTAAATCCGTGATTAATTTGACTGTTCTGGTTGCAGGACTTGGTTATTTTGTCGATATGTTTGATCTGACACTCTTTGGGGTTGTTCGAGCGTCCTCTTTGCGAAGCTTTGGACTTTCTGAAGAGCAAATACTTAAAGATGGCATTCTTATCTACAATGCTCAAATGATAGGATTGATGGTTGGCGGATTGTTTTGGGGTTACTGGGCTGATCGAAAAGGGCGTCTGTCGGTTCTTTTTGGGTCAATTCTGATTTATTCCATTGGTAATATTGTGAACGCATTTGTGACAGATGTTCCAATGTATGTGCTTTGTCGTTTTGTCACTGGTTTTGGATTGGCTGGTGAATTGGGTGCGGCCATTACTTTGGTTGCTGAAAAGCTTCCGCCCCAGGTTCGTGGTCTTGGAACTACAATCGTGGCCACTTTAGGATTAACGGGTTCAGTTTGTGCATCCTTTGTGGGGCAAAAGTTAACTTGGACTCAGTCCTATTTGTTGGGCGGGATTTTAGGTTTGTTTTTATTGCTGACGCGTTTTCAAATTTTTGAATCAAAAATGTATGCTGAAAGTAAAAATAAAAAAACCATGGTTCAGCAGTGGATTTTTCTAATGGCTCCAGAACGAAGATTTCGATACTTGAAATGCTTTGCCCTGGGGGTTCCGATTTATTTTATCACAGGAATTCTATTTACATTTTCGCCAGAGCTAACAAAGGATTTTAATTTATCCAATGGACCGGTCGTCGCTGGACAAGCTTTGCTTTGGGGATCCTTGGGCTTGGCCCTTGGGGATTTGCTGAGTGGTTTACTTAGTCAGGTATTGCAAAGTCGTCGCAAAGCCATTGCGGCTTGTCTGATAGCTGGTTTTGTATTGTCAGTGACATATCTTAATTCTGCAGGCTCTACGGTCGAGTGGATTTATTTGCTTTGTTTCTTATTGGGTGTCACGGCAGGTTACTGGGCAGTATTGGTCACAGTGGCGGCCGAGCAATTTGGTACAAATCTTCGTGGCACTGTGGCCACGACAATTCCAAATTTCGTGCGTGGCTCGGCAGTGATATCGACCCTTTCTTTTTCTGCCTTAAAAGGCCCCATGGGGTTAAGCACAGCCGCCTTGGTTGTGGGCACAGTGTGCTTTGCTTTGGCATTGGGTTCGATCTGGAGGATTGAAGAAACCTTTGGTAAGGATTTAGACTTCGAAGAGGTCTAGGTTTTTTTGCTTTAATCACAAAAAGCCCCACTTTAGGCTAAAGTTTTTCTGCGATGAGCCGATGGTCTCATCATGAGAAACTTAACATTTATCATCTGCATCATCTGTGTCCTGCTCTTTGCCATGAAAATTCGAGCAGAAGAAAAAGATCATCGCTCGGCGGCTCAAATTAGCCAGGATTACTTTAAGTCCGAAGCCTATTTGCAAAACAAGCGTCGGGCAGAACAAGATCGTATCAATCAAGCCAAGTCCCCAGAAACAGTGATCAAAACTGAACGAATTATTGATACAAAAAAATGCACCTACAGTTATCGAATTAACCTTAATGGGTACAAAGTTTCTGTTCAGCCTAATTTAGACGAAAAAAGTAATATCGGTTATTCGCGCAGATTAAATTTGCAAATTGGTGACGTGCAATTCGTTTCAAAAGTCCACGCAGGCAGTAAGACAGTGGGATACTCGAAAATTTTAACAGAAAAAAGAATGAAACTTCGAAAATCAAATGGCCAGTCGCCAAGCATTGATAATGAATCTTCTTTTTATGCCATGGATGATACTGCCGAAAAAAGACTTTACCATATTCAGCAGACTCCTTCGATTTTTCAAGCCTCTAAAAATTTACCCCTCAGTCGTGGTGGAATTTTAAAAGTTTCTAAATCGATAAATAATAACAATGATGTTATGACAATTCAATCCAATGCAGAAAGTGCCGATGGGCGGGATGTTCTTTCTTTTAATTTAAAAAGACAAAACAAAGCCTTGGGTGATCGTTATTATTTAACAACTCAGCAGTTGAAGTCATTGTTCGAACCGCTTCCGTCACAGCAGCTAGCGAAGTGTCGAAGTGAACATGGGAACTCCGCAGGTGTGACACAAAAGAATGGGTCCGCAAGATCCAATCAAGGCGTGGGTCGTTCAATTAAATAAAAAATCAAACTATGACTTTTGATCTCTTTTTTCGCGGACGTACTGCGCTTCTAATGCCGTCAGCACAACAGAATTTATAATCCCATCCACAGTTGTTGTTCGCTGTAGTACGCAGGCACTTCTGCGAATGCCCGTCAAAAA
>DGYJ01000011.1:35758-48684 GCA_002396665.1 Bdellovibrionaceae bacterium UBA5009 | reverse complement strand
GGCCCAAGGACCTCAACTTTTCCAAGTTGTTGCATCAATTTGTAACTGATATTTGCAGATTCTAAATTTGGAAAAATTAAAATATTCGCCCCGCCCTTCAGGTGACAGAAGGGGAAAATTCTTTCAACGATGGATGGGTTCACGGCGGCGTCCGCTTGAATGTCGCCATCAACGATGAGGTTTGGATACTCTTCGCGAACCAAGTCAGCTGCTTTTTTCATTTTGCATGGAGTGCCTTCGGCCCCCGTGAAGTTCGAGTAGCTGAGCATGGCGATGCGTGGAGTTTCCCCAAAATATTCGACCACTCTTGAAACTTGAATAGCCATTTGGGCCAATTGTTCGGCGCTGGGATTTAAATTCACTGTGGTGTCGCACAAAACATAAAAGCGATCGTCGGCCAGAACAAAGTTCACACCGGCAGGGACGCCTTTTTTGTGGGTCCCCACGGTTTGTAGAATGGGCTTTACTGCATCGGCATAATTTTGTGAAGATCCTGTGACCATGCCGTCGGCATCGTGAAGGGTGACCATCATCGAAGCAAAGTAATTGGGGTCAGCCATTAAGCGCTCGGCTTCGCGAAGGTTCACGCCTTTGCGCTGACGTTTTTTGAAAAGTTCTTGGACGTACTCTTGAAATCGAGGATGTTTTGAAGGTTGAATAATAGGAACATTTTCCAAGGCCTGAAGATCTAATTTTTTAATTTTTTCACGAACAACTTCTGGGTAGCCCAATAAAATTGGCTGGCAAATTTTTTCTTCAACCAAAGTGCGCAGGGCCTTTAAAATTTTTGTGCTCGATCCTTCTGGGAAAACGATACGAGGAAGTTCGCCACCACGGGCCGCAGCGTTTTGGTGAACTTTATGAATGGCTGAACGAACAAAGGCCTTCGATGGCCCTTGCAGGGCTTCAAGCCGATCATGGTAGGCTTCCCAGTTTTCGATTTTCATTGTTGCAACACCAGAGTCCATGGCCGCTTTTGCAACTGCAGGTGCAACCCATAAAAGAACGCGGCTATCAAATGGTTTTGGAATTAAATATTCGCGACCAAATTTAAAACTTTTTCCGCCGTAGGTTGCTGACACATGGTCAGGAACTTCTTCGCGGGCCAGACGGGCCAAGGCGTGGCAGGCCGCAAGCTTCATGGCTTCATTGATTTGTGTAGAGCGTGTGTCCAAGGCCCCACGAAAAATCGAAGGAAAACCCAAAACATTATTCACTTGATTTGGATAATCCGAGCGGCCCGTGGCAATGATGGCATCGGGGCGAGCGGCGCGGGCCACAGAGGGAACAATTTCAGGATCGGGATTGGCCATGGCAAAAATAATTGGATCCTTATTCATTTTCATCAGCATATCAGCAGTGATAGCACCAGCGACAGAAAGGCCAACGATGACATCGGCCCCTTCCATGGCTTGGGTCAGGGTTCTTCTTTCAGTGTCGACAGCGAAGGCTTCTTTGTATTTGTTCATTCCTTCTTTGCGGCCTTTGTAAATCACACCGCTGGAATCGCACATCATTAAGTTTTCACGTTTTGCGCCCAGGGAAATAAAAATATTTGAACACGCAATGGCACTGGCGCCTGCGCCATTGACGACGATGCGGATCTCGCTCAGTTTTTTATTTGTGATTTGGCAAGCGTTCAATAGGGCCGCACCAGACACTATCGCTGTTCCATGCTGATCATCATGGAAAACGGGAATATTCATTTCTTTTTTTAAAGTTTCTTCGATTTCAAAACATTCGGGGGCTTTGATGTCTTCCAGGTTGATTCCGCCGAAGGTGGGCTCTAAGGTTTTTATGGCTTGAATAAAGTCAGCGGCCTTATCGGCTTTGACTTCGATATCGAAAACATCAATGCCCGCAAATTGTTTAAATAAAATTCCTTTGCCTTCCATGACGGGTTTTGAAGCTAAGGGGCCAATGTTACCTAATCCCAAAACCGCTGTTCCGTTTGAAATCACAGCCACAAGATTTCCCTTGGCAGTGTAGTCGTAAACTTTTGAAGGGTCCTTTGCGATGACTTTGCATGGGGCTGCGACACCTGGCGAATAAGCTAAAGAAAGATCTTTTTCGGTCGCACAGGGTTTGCTTGGTGAAACAATAATTTTTCCAGGGATGGGTTTGGCGTGATAATCTAAAGCTTCTTGATCAAAGTTTGTGTGGCTGCTCATGCTGCGGTCTCCAGTCTGGTTTCGGAATTCAAAACACATCCTATCGAAGGCCGAAAAGAAAAGCAGTTTTAATAAGTTGCGTTAATATTTTTGTGTCGAATTAACCGCAAAACGAATGCTGCGCGTCCCATATTAAGGAGGTCTTATGGATAAGACTGAAGGATTTAAAGAGGTGGCACTTTTAACATTTGTATTTTTAATGTTTTCCTTGGTCACCGCCTTTGGGGCCACCGAATTAAAAACGAGCACCGCTGCAACAGAAGCTGGACTTATGTCTGTGTCCACGCAAGATCCAATGCTTGAGCAGCAATCAGATATCGACTTCAATCTTTTGATCGACGAAAGTTTACATTCTCAAAATGAATTGAATCAGAAAATTTTGCAGCAAACTAAGGCTGTTCAAGAAGCCTTTGATTTTGAAAAAAAATATCGTCACCCAACGCAATCGGACCGCATTCGTCGGACAGCGCAGTATAAAGTTGATGAATTTAAAGTTCAGAACGATGTAGAAATTATTTTGATCAAAACCAGATAGGTCTGGGGCGCCTGGCCCTTTCACGGTATTCTTAAAAAATATTTTGTCACTCCTGCTTGATACGCACATAATGTTTATGTTGTGAATTTATCAAACAGGAGTCTGCCATGAAATCACCCCGCGATGTTGTCTTAGTCGAAGGTCTTCGTACCCCATTTGCAAAAGCTGGAACTCAGCTTCGAAAAGTTCATCCTGCCGAGCTTGGGAAAGTGGCGATGAAAGAACTGATCGCGCGCACAAATCTTGATGTGGATTTGATTGATGAAGTGATCATTGGCAATACCGGAAATCCAGTGGACTCTGTCAACATCGGACGTGTGGTGGCCCTGGGTGCTGGTGTTCCATTAAAAACTTCTGCTTATACTGTTCACCGCAATTGTGCTTCGGCCCTTGAAAGTATTTCCCAAGGCTACGAAAAAATTCGTTCAGGGACAATGGACGTGATCATTGCTGGCGGAACCGAGAGCATGTCACAAATGCCGACTCTGTTGCCGCAAAAAATCCAAGATATCTTTGATAAACTTTTAGTGGCCAAGGGCCCAGGCCAGGCCTTGCCTTTGTTGTTTCAACTTTTTAAAGCTGACATGAAACAAATTAAAGCTTTACTGACTGGCAATATGAAAGACGCCTACTTCCCAGTGATTTCTGTGATGAAAGGTCTGACAGATCCCTTTGTTGGAATCAACATGGGGCAGACAGCCGAAATTATTGCCAAAGAGTGGAATGTCACACGGCTTGAGCAAGATCAGTACTCTTTGAAATCCCATCAACTGGCAAGCCAGGCAGTCAAAGATGGAAAAATGAAAGATGAAATTATCACCATGCCAATTCCGCCGGACTATAAAGAAGTTTTAAGTCATGATATTGGCCCTAGAGATAATCAAACGATTGAAGCTTTGCAAAAACTAAAACCATTTTTTGATAAAAAAACTGGAACAATCACGGCAGGGAATTCGTGCCCAATCACTGATGGTGCCGCCATGGTGTTGATGATGTCCCGTGAAAAAGCTGAAAGCCTTGGCTATAAACCCTATGCTAAAATTGTTTCCTACGGCTTTGCAGGTTTAGATCCTGAGCGCATGGGATTGGGTCCTGCTTATTCGACGCCTCTGGCTTTGAAGCGCGCAAAATTAGAATTAAAAGACATCGGACTTTGTGAATTGAATGAAGCCTTTGCGGCCCAGGTGATGTCTTGCCAAAAAGCTTTGAACTCGGATGAGTTTGCGCAGAAAAAATTAGGTCTTTCATCGCGTGTGGGTGAATTAAAAACTGAAATTTTAAATGTCAATGGTGGAGCCATTGCCTACGGACATCCTGTGGGTGCAACGGGGACACGTTTGGTGTTGACCTTGATGAAAGAAATGAAACGTCGAAATGTTCAATACGGACTTGCGACTTTATGTATTGGTGGCGGTCAAGGTGGTTCAATGATTATCGAGAACGAGGGGTAGAAGATGAGCATCCAAGAGAGTATCAAAATCATTCCTAAAGGTGAAATCGCCATTGTTGAATTCGACATGGTCGGCGAAAAGGTCAATAAATTTTCTACGCCCATGATGGTTCGCTTCAAAGAAGTAATCACAGAACTTTCTAAAAGTTCATACAAAGCAGTTGTGATCGTTTCTAAAAAACCGAAAATTTTTATTGCGGGTGCAGACATTGACGAAATTCAAACCATGACCACCAAAGAGCAATTCATGAAGGCGGTCAGCGAAGGTCAAAATATTTTTAATATGTTAGAAGATCTTCCGCAGATTGTGATTGCCGCTGTGAACGGCGCTTGTGCGGGTGGTGGTTGTGAAATGATCATGGCCTGTGATTACCGAATCGCCAGTGAAGACAGCTCGACAAAAATTGGTTTACCTGAAACGCAACTAGGAATTTTGCCTGGTTTTGGTGGCTGTGTGCGCATGCCAAGAATGATTGGCTTGCAGGCAGCATTGGATGTGATTTTAGCTGGTAAATTATTGAATACAAAAAAAGCTTTGAAAGCAGGATTGGTGGATCGTTTGATTCATCAGAATCAATTATTAGATGAAGCCCTAAAATGGGCCAGTGAATTAATTAAAGAAGGCAAAGGCAAGCGCCGTAAAACCTTTGAACCCCAAGGGGCTATGAACAAGTTTTTAGAAGGATTTATTGGGCGTGGAATTGTTTTTAAAAAAGCCCGCGAAGGCGTATTGAAAGCAACCAATGGACATTACCCAGCCCCATTAAAGGCCTTGGAAGTGATTCAAAAAACTTATGGGTCCAGCGACCGTGAAGGATCTTTATTGGTCGAACGCGAAGCCTTTTGTGAATGTGCTGTGACGGATATTAGTAAATCCTTGATCCATGTTTTCCATTTAACTGAAATGGTGAAAAAACAAAGCGGAGTTCCTGGGGTGCAAATGAAACCGAAGGAAGTCAAAGCGATCGGAATCTTAGGTGCAGGGACCATGGGTGGTGGTATTGCCTATGTGGCTGCGGATAAAGGCATTAAGGTTCGCATGAAGGATCTTTCGTGGGAAGCTCTGGGTAAAGGCTTTAAGCATGCCCAAGATCTTTGGGCAAAGCTGGCGAAGAAAAAAGTCATTGATCAATATCAATTGAATCAGAAAATGAATTTAATTGGTGGCGGTGTTGACTATGCAGGCTTTAAAACCCTTGATGTTGTTGTTGAGGCCATTGTTGAAGATATGGGGATCAAACAAAAAGTCATTGGTGAAACCGCAGGCAATATGCGTGCTGATGCCATCATCGCAACCAATACGAGTTCATTGAGCGTGACTGAAATGTCGAAGGGGCATCCGCGCCCAGAATTTTTTGCAGGAATGCATTTCTTTAATCCGGTGAACAAAATGCCATTGGTTGAAGTCATTCGTGGTGAAAAAACCAGCGACGAAACCATTGCGACTATTTTCGAGTTGTCGAAAAAAATGGGCAAGATGCCTGTGGTTGTTAAAGATGGTCCTGGTTTTTTAGTGAATCGCTTGTTGCTTCCTTATATGGCAGAAGCCGCTTTTTTATTGCAAGAGGGAATGTCCATCGAAGTGGTGGACAAAGCCTATGTGAAAAAATTCGGAATGCCCATGGGCCCCTTTGCTTTGATGGATGAAGTGGGTCTTGATGTGTGCATGAAGGTTTTGAAAATTTTCAAAAAAGCCTTCGGTGATCGCATTGATATTGCTCCGTTGATGGATAAACTTTCTGCAGGTTCGCGCTTAGGTAAGAAAAATGGAAAAGGTTTTTATTCTTATTCGGCAGATGGCCGCCGTGGCGAAGTCGATCAAAGTGTTTACACTGAACTTGGTCTGCCAACACCAACGAATCCCTATGACGAAAAAGAATGCATCGAACGTGGCGTGTTTGCCATGGTGAACGAATGTTCATTGGCTTTGATTGAAGATCGCATAGTCGAGCTTCCAGACGAAGTCGATTTGGCCATGATCATGGGCACGGGCTTTCCGCCGTTCCGTGGTGGTTTGCTCAGATACGCAGACAGCTTGGGTGCAAAGTATATTGCTGACCAGCTTGAAACATATTCTAGCCAAAGAAAAGCAGGCCGATTGAAACCGTCGGCTCCGTTAAAAAAATTAGCCCAAGAGAATAAGAAATTTTACGCAGGGACATAGGTTCCTGCGTAAAATTTTTGTAATGATGTGCTTAAGTGTAAATTGATTTAGTAAAAATCAAAGAACATGTTTAATGCTCTGTTAATATAGCCAAGTTTTACTTCGCTTTGTACTTCATCCATATTTGTGATGTCACTTTGTTTGCATCCATTGTAGTTTAAAAGAGTTGCTTGATTCCAGTCGAAATTTGTTAAAATGGCCTCTAATCCAGGGGGCTGTGTTGAGGCGCGTTTAGGTACTTGGACATTGAGACGATAGGATCTGTAGATTACGAAATTAAGTTGATTATTATTTGTATTTTGTTTGCAAAGTGCGCTCGTATAAAAACCAACGAATGAAGGATTTAGTAGTTCACTAAAGTGAGAATGAAGTCCATCTTTTGATTTCATATAAATAACTGCTGTTGGCATTAAAACAACTTCCCATGAAAACATATTCTCGCCAAATTTTGCCATCACTGAATCGCGGACTTTTAAGATAAAGGGTTCGTTTTCGTCATCAAATTTTAGCTTTTTTATAAAGTAATTTCTTGATGGCCAAGAGGCTTGAATTTCATCACGAAATATATCTGGTAAAAATTCGGAGTTGGAAAAAATTGCTCCAATCAGCTGCCTAGCGCGAACCTGTGGTGTTCCGCTGAAGGCTAGGGCAGAAACGACCTCGTGTAAAACGAGTGCGGCTTGGTGACTTGGCTGCATCATATCCCAGTATTTTTTTGAAATTGTAATTCGTAATGGTTCGCGAACGGCTATTTGATAAATGTCTTTTTTTAAATTCAAGTTGTTAGCACCAATGAGTTTTAAATCATATGGTACAATGACCCAGTCATAATATAAGATTGCTCGAACAAGTAGGGTGGCAAATATAGGATCTGAATTGGCAATTAAATTTATTTTTGACGCTAAAATTCCAAATGCGGTGGGCTGCATTTGTCTAAGAGTGTTTTGAAGTGGCGCTTCAAATTTCAGGCTAAGTTCGCTTGGAGCAAATGCATCAGTGATATTCGATTCAACAAGATCAAGAAGATAAATTTTTGAATTAATCAATATTCCATGCCCACCACCACTGCTGTCAATTCCGCCTCGACCTTGCGTGAATCCCTTTGATGGTGAAAGGCACATTATCAAAAAAAGCATAATGAGTGATGAAGTCAATTTTGAAAACTTATTTAGAATCATTTTGCTCTCCGTTTTGGAACTGGTTTTGATATTGGAAAAAATTGAATGCCTAAGCTGTAGACATGATCAGCGGGTGTTGTTTTGCTAGACATTTTTTGCATAACGAATTGTCGAAACTTTTCAATTTCAACTTTGACCTCCTTAAGATCATCTTTATGGATGGTCATAAGGGACATCGAAATATCCCGATCATCTATCGGAGTTTGCGAGATGCTTAGTTTTGCCTTTTCAATGTATTGCGAATAGTAATTGCGAATTTCAGGTGTTTCGTGTCCGCCTTTAATTGCATAATTACTTTTTCCCCGAACCCAAATTCCATCAGAGTCTTTTCGAATGAGACCTGCTTTAAAAAGCTTATTGACTGCTGATTTAGCGACCGAATATTTTAACCCAAGCGAGTTTGCAATATAGCTAACGGATGGTACAAAGCTAGGGGTTTCGACAAGTAAAATGATAGCGTTGTAATGCCAGTCTAAAAATTGTCGGTAGTCTTTAGCGCTGACAGACTCCATTTTTTGGTTGAGCAAAAGAACTTTAATTTTTTCTTGAGCTTTTTTTCGAACTGCAAAGTGACGATGATGTTTAGATTCAACAAGGGCTATAAAAAGCTCTTTTTCATTTTGTTCAAATGTTAATTTATTAGATATTTCTAGCGCCTTTTGCACAGAAATGCCATTCACGCCCCTTAAAATTTGGCTTAGCATTTGCGGGGAAAGTCCAAGGTCTGCGGCGAACGTGCGCGCAGAGTAGAGTGGATTGGCGGTTTGGCGAAGCTCCAGCTCTCGATGCAAAAAATGTCTAAAATCCTGATGGCTATCTGGCATGCAAAGTAATTCACAGATTGGATGAAATCAGTCAATGTTTTTGAACTCATTAAAGAGGATTTTTTTAGTTTTTTAATAAATACTTCATGGAGTGAGCGTTTAATTGTGCAGGCTTTACTCTGCTTTATAGATTTTTTTATTGTTAGTTGAAAAAACAGGAGGCCAGTTTTTTTACAATAAAGTCATGTAAAGCCCCTATGACAAATAATTTTTAAAAGAGAGAATTTTTGGATTTTCATCAGTTCGTAAATGAATTTGAACAATTAACGACGCAAGTGATAACATCAAATAAGTTCATGTTTATAAAATTGCAAGGATGCATTTTGATGAATGATAAAATTGAATTAGCTGAAGATGATGTTAAGACGTTTCAAAGCTCTTATTTCGTGCGATTTCTAAAAAATGAATTTATTAAACGTAAAACTTCAAATCCTTCGTATTCTATTCGCGCCTTTTCAAGACAGATTGGTTATGACCAGTCCTTTATCTCGAAGGTCCTCAAGGGGCAAAAAAAGGTTAGTGTAAGGACAATTATTGAGATTTCGAATAAGCTTAAGCTATCAGCAGATGAAATTAATCTTATATTAAAAGAAGAGCTTGGAAGTTTAGCCTATACCAATATTGAAACAAATTTGTACGACATATTTGATGGATGGTTACCATGGGCTGTGCTGGAGCAGATTAAAGTCAATCACGGGCATGCAAGTGTGGAGGGGATGATAAAATCCTTAGGTACGACAGTCGACGAGTTGAAAACTGTTCTAGATAATCTAGTTGAAAAAAAAATTATTCATCAAGATCAGGACAATTTTTACTCGTTAACCAGTCCAAACAATATGAGTTTGAATCATTTTGAAACTTCTGAATCTCGAAAGAAATTAATTCGTCAGCATTTAGAATTAAGTTTGAAGGCGCTAGATGCTGTTGAAATTAGTCACAGGGCCCATCTTGGCTTGACGATTGCAATTTCAAAAAAAAGTATTCAGGCTGCAAAAAAAAGACTTATCGAGTTTCAAGTTGAATTTGCTGATCTATTTCAGCCTGCCAATGAAACAGAATTAGATGAAGTCTATCATTTGGGAATTTCGTTTTTTCCAATTTCGAAAGTAAAGGATAAGGGATAAAGCAATGGGTAAGTTACAAAATGGCGGACAAGGGTTCTCTGGCTAGTTATAGTGGCTTGTAAATTTTTATGACAACACGACGGTTTTTGCTTTGATTTTCTAGAAGTGGAGTTCCGTTTTTGTCTTCATTAGGAGCTTCGGGTTGGGTCTCGCCAAGTCCTAAAATGGTAAGTTGCTTCTTTTTAAAATTATGAATTTCAAAAAATTGTGCAATTCGTGCAGCACGAATGCCAGATAGCTCCCAGTTGGATGCAATAATTGCATGGGAAATCGGTCGATTGTCAGTATGACCCTCGATGATAATATTGTGACCTTTTGCCTCTTTATCTATGGATGAAACCATTTTGTCCAAAATTGGTTTTGCATCTGGTTTTACGTTAAAATCTCCAGAGTCGAAAAGATATGATCCAGCAAATGTCAGTTTTACTCCGTCGGGCGTATTTTCGATTTTTACAAATTTTTCTAAATTATTTTCTTTAGCAAATTTCTTTAAATTTGTTTCGAGGTCTTTATAAGGCTGTTCGTACTTTCCACCAAATTGTTCCGTGGCTGCTTTTTTAACTTTTTCGAATTCTTTTTGATCAGGTTTGGAAAAGCTTGCAATCAATGCAAAAAATCCCATCAGCAAAGTCATCATATCCGCATAGCTGACAAGCCATGGCCCTTCGCCCTCTTCTTTTTTGTGCCCGTGGCTTGCAAAAGGATTGTGCTCTTCCTCGGTGTGGCTGTGGCCAGAAGGCACACTTTCTAGGCGCTGAGCAAGTTGCTCTTCGTTAATCCCAGTCGATTCTGGTTTTCGTTTTTTTAGTGCAATGGCCATATTGAGTCCTTCGTTTACTATGCCGCTTTTTGAGTGTTGTTTGGCTTTCTTTCACTAGGAAGCAGGTAGCTTTTAATGGATTCTTGAACAACAATGGGATGTTTTTTTTGCCGAACAAGTTTAATGCCATCAATGACGATTTGCCGAATTAAAAAGTCTATCTTATTTATTCGTGTTAAATTTTCCCCGATGGGTAAGAAAATAAAGTTGGCGACCGCGATTCCGTACATTGTAGCAACCAGGGCTACGGCCATAGATGGTCCCACCTTTTGAAAGGCATCTGCGCCACCTAAGTTTTGCATTAACGATATCATACCAATGACGGCTCCTAAAAGTCCGAAGGCGGGGGGGAATTTTGAAAGAGTTTTAAACATCTCTGCATCTTCTTCGTGTCTAGAGTGCATGACGTTGGTTCGTTTACTTAAAATTTTGTCCAAATCATCTGGGTCAACTCCGCCATCATTTGTTAACTCTAGGGCTTCGCGCAAGAATGGAGTCTTAATTTGAGGGGCTTTGTCGCGAAGATAGTTTTCGTTTTCGCGATAGCCCTTGGCTAGGTCAACGATCTCTGCAATGGCGATATTAAGGTCCTCGTTTTTTCCTAATACACGTTTAAAAAATATTTTTATTAGAATAAATATCTTTTTGCCTGAAAAGCTAAGCAGGGCAGCGGCAAGTGTTCCGCCAATAACAATCATAAAGGCATGGAGGTCCAAAAACATTTGTCGGTTGGACGTTGATAATATGATTGTGCCGACGAATACTGACACCGCCAAAAAAAGTCCAAATATTGATGAAAAGTTCATAGATACCCCTTTTTTAAAAAATCCAATACACTGAGCCGATCAGTCCCATCACTTGAATTGACCCTTGGCCCATCACAAGCATTCCAGTCAACAGTTCGCCGCGAACACCAATAGATTTGGAAAGTTGGTAGTCGCTTCCAACTTTAGGACTTAGATAAATTCCTGCTGCATTTGATGATTTTCCACTGCTATCTGGAAGTCGACTGGATTGTGCGAGGCCCAAACCAGTTCCCAGATAAATCCCAAAGTTTCTTTGAACAATTTGCTGTACGGGTTGTTCTTCAGCCGAATAGTAGGGGGTCGGCGCTGTTGAAAAATAATAATTAAAATAAATTCCAGTCAGTGCCACAGCAGTGCTCATCGGCGATAGTGCCAAGGATCTAATATGTTCAGTACCCACACTGAGTTTTGAGTGTTGGAGGGCCTCAAGTCTATAAACTTGGACAAGTGGCCCTTCCGTTTGTGTTGATTCGTTAGAGCTTGACGACGAACCAAGACCAGTGCCAAAGAAAATTTTTATACTGGCATTTGATGTCGATCCAATAATCGCACTGAATAGAATGATTAAAAGGAGGCTATGCCGCATGCAGAGACTCCTTTTTTTCTGAAGCTGCGACAGCAATTACTTTTGTCATCGCAATTTGTTCTGACAAGACAAGCTTATTCCATTTGCTGAGAAGGCTTGAAAGTTTATTATTGTAAACATTTTCATCAGTTGGCGGGGTTAATCTTAAATCGTCTTCGACGATGGTTTTTGCTTTGTCAGGGCAGACAGCAAGAAGCTGATCCTTAGATTCTGGAATGACACGAATGAGTGTAACAATTTCTTCCGCCGTTGCAATTTGTGTCAACTTTTTAATAAATTCTGACTTCCATTCGTTAAGAAATGCAAAGGTATTGTATTGCTGTTTAAGGATCAATCCATTTTCAGGCAAAGAAGGGGCAACACGTCGAAGAAGTCGGATCTCTTCAACAATTTTTAAAGATTGTAAAACTTCGATTGTTCGTGGGAATAGATTAACTAGTTTTTCACTTGGATTTGCAGACTGGTTCAGTGTGGCTAGCTTAACTGATGTGTCAAGATCCCAAATTTTCTTGTCAGAAAGCTGGCTTTGCATAAGAACATTTTTGATGATGTTTTCTTTTTCTTCGATATCATAATCGCCGAGCAAATCTTTTTTTGTTTCTTTAGGTAAGTAAATTAAAGCCAATGCTCTGGCTTCAGATTTTTGTGAATTCATAAGTTCAAGCAAATTTTCCTTTTGCATATTTTGTAAAAAATCAAATGGACGTCGAAGCGATTGCAAACCAAGGGTTCTAACAGATACAAGGTCCCAATATATTTTTTGCAACCATTGAATTTTTTCTTCGCCTTCCATTTCAGAAGTTTGTAAATAGGCTTCGGAAATGTTTTCTTCATAGGTTTTTGCGATTTCTTCTTCTAGCGGAATCTTTAACGGCGCAATAGATCCTGTTTCAGTTAAGATTTTTTCGCGTGCAGAAAGAACGGTGTCTATCAATAATGCTGTTTTTACAAAACCTTCATCTCCAGAATCTATCCATACACGTACTAGATCATGGACTTTTTCTTGGGCTTCGAGGCAAATGAAAGCAATTTTTTTAGTTAGACGATCTAAGTCTTCGTTGACAGTATGGGCCTCTGCACGGGGAAGTGCTGGTAAATTTTCATCTTCTTGATTTTCATCAGTTGGTGTTGAAAGTTCTTCCACTTTAAATTCAGACTTGGGTTCAATTTGCAGGGGCTTGGCGCTTGTGGCGACGGCATTAAGACCCGACCTAAGCAGTAATCCTAAAAGGATCATGGCTAAGGCAATGATGGCGGCCACAATAAGT
>DGYJ01000011.1:23236-35578 GCA_002396665.1 Bdellovibrionaceae bacterium UBA5009 | reverse complement strand
CGGCCACAATAAGTAATGACCATTTTTTAAACGGGGACTCGGGCTCTGCAGGTTTTTCTTCAGGCAAAATTCTTTTAGCAAATTGAGTCACTTTCGATGAGGCGATGGCGCCATAGTCTGCTTTGACTTTTGCTTGCAACCAACTTGAAAACTTTTTTTGATATTCTGCCCCAAGAGCTGTATCAAGGCCAACGTTGATTTCAATTTTATCAACTTTAAACGAATTTTCTTCAGTCGGTTTTTCTTTTTTAAGTTTAAGTTCTTCAATTTCAGCTTCATAGGAATTCGATAGCTCTGTTGCAGAAATTATTCCTAAATCTAAACCAGCAGGGAGGGGATTTTGTTTTTTTTCATCTTTTTTATGCTCAGGATTTAATGGTGAAATTTTGACATTGGCTCCGACTGTGTAAGTTCCAGGCTCTAATTGTGTGCCTATGGTATTAGCCAAATTTTGCTGAATTTCTTTTTCAAGTTGATTGCGTGTGCTTAATTGTTTCGAGGTCAATTGGGCAAATGCTGTGTTGTGAAAAAAAGCGATTAAAATGATAGTTTGGATTAAGCACTTCATCGTTTGCCATCCTTGTTTTTGATGGTATCAAGCATCTTAATGGCTTCATCGAATGAGGGATCTATTTGAATGGCTTTTGTGTAGTAGTTTGCAGCCTGGTCCATTTGACTTTGAAGAAAGTAAATTCCACCCTTCATCGAATAGGCCTGGGGAATTTGACTGTCCAAAGCAATGACCTTGTCTATCTCTTGATGGGCCTGTTCAAATTGTCTTGTTTCTGCAAATTTTTTTGCATTAAAGAAATGTCTCATCATTTTTACGACTGTGGTCGAGTTAGCATCCATCGTCTTCATTTGAATTTTAAAAGTTTTAGTTAATTCGCCAAAACGATTGGATGGCAAATAAACTGTTTTAGTTTCAAAATCTTTTTTCTCAAAAATAAATTGTATCCACTGGGCGCTGTCCGAAGTTAACTTCAGTGTTTCATTCAGCTTTGCTTCTTCGATTTCAAGCGGAGTTTGCCCTAATTTAATTTTTTCAGCTTGGCCTTCAATGGCCACAGAGACTTCGACTTGGGGTGGCTCTGATTGAATCACAAGTTTGCTGGTGCAACTTGAAATTAAAATAGACATTGTTGTAAAAATAATTTGTCGGATTCCCATGTTTATCTATTCGACGGATTCTATTGGGCCATAAGTCATTCAGGGATCTTCTGGACTTGTTGAATGGACAAAGTGAGGCCCAGTGAGTTCTAGGGTCTGGGCCTTTTGTAATTGTTTGTCAATGGCGGATAGGAGTGGGGCGAAAGTCTAATAGAGTTGTCGGCCGCATTAAATCTATGCTGATTCGAGCTTCACGTCGTAATCAAAACCTTCTTTTACCAAAGAATCCTTGATCGCTAGCTGGATCAATCCCATCTCGGGCAAACCTAGTTTTTTTGCAATTTTAGCAGCTCGTGAAGGTGATGGAATCCGACGACCTTTTTCAAGGTCGTTCAAGTTTTGAACCGACAAGCCAATCCGTTTTGCAAAGGCTGTTTGACTCATGTCTTCTGCCTCACGCCACGCTTTGAGCATATCGGCAAAGGTCATAACGCCAAATTTTTTCTCAAGTTTTTCAAAGTAAGATTTAGTAGTCATGCTTGTGTACCTCCAGCAGTTCAATATGAATGCGATTTTGGATGACTTGGTAAATAAGCCTATAAGCTTTATTCATTCGTACAGACCGCTGACCTTTGCGATCACCCTTTAAGGGTTCATCGTGAAATCCGGGAGACTTCATCACTTCCCAGACGCCATTTGATTCAACTAAAAAGATCCAAAATAAGACCTTCTTGCGAATAAAGTCAGGAACCTTATCCAGTTGCTTTTCAAATCCACGGCTGCGAGTGATCTTTGTGCGTACTTCCATCCAAAATCTATTTTACTTCAAATAGAAGTAAAATTCAAGATAAAAAATGAAATGATTGCAAAAAAGGAGCTCCATATCAGGTGCTGATGAGGCTTTTGATTTCTGATGGACTAAAGCGCTTGAAGTCTTCGTAAAGAGACTAGTCTACCGTTGGGGAAAATTATTCAGCAGGTAGGACACAGCGGTTCAGTAAAAAGTTGCCAGCATTCGAATTCCACACTTCGTCCGTAACAATCTCGAATCTGTTATTCACTCGGCTTTGCTTAGGCTCCTTGGCAGATGCTGTACTAGGTCCGCCTACGTAGGCGCTTGCATAGGGCTGTAGAAAGAAGGCTCTGGCCAAGTAATCTAATGAGCTTGAAAGAAAAATTGGTAAACCCATCGGAATCGACATATAATTCGTAGGTGCGCTAGTTCCGTAGAAGTACATGCCACCTCCGCCGTTAATAAAGGCAGTTGTCCAATCCATTTTAAAACCTGTCATGGCGCCATTGGCATCCATTAAAAGATCTCGATTTCCATCATCAATTGGTGATATGCCACCAATTGATATATTCGGAGATTGCTGGTAATTGAAATAATCACTGACTGGCCATGCCTGTTGAAAATGCATATCATGCATTCCGTAGCGGGACTGGCAATCTGATGTCATGGGCGAGCCAATAAAAAATCCACCACCATAAACACTTCCAGCAGAAACATATTGAGCAAAATCATTCTGTGCCATCATGGCTGTATCATTGGCAAAAGCTGTCATTGCAGGGTCTTTCACATAATTTGGACATGCGTATCCATTGCTGCTGTCATGCAGTCCCTGGTTCGCTCCACCTGAAAATCCCATCCAATTATTTCGAGCAATACTATATGTTGTGGCGTAGGGTTCGTTCGTGATGATGGGGAATACAGCATAGGCCCTGTATTCACGCATTCTAGAAATTCTTTTGATTCCATAGTTTGGATCTACGAAACTATTGCAAATCAAATTTGCGGTGATAGGACCTAAATTAGACTGAATCAAAGGGGGCTTTTGCCCACCTTGATTGGAAGGATCTGTGGTGATCATTTTTTGGTAATAGCTGGCTTGATTAGTGTAACTGTTGTTGATATCCATAATTCTTTTCCAAGCGCCGCCGATTTTTTGCAAACAAATATTAGATGAGTAATTCACATTCCAGCTAGCATGGGTGTATGCCCAGTAGACATTGCCATCAACGCCAATAGTATTCGAAGGCAGTACAGTTTCATTGGCCAAGGCCCCACGACAATCACCTGCAGTGGCCCCAGCTCCGCACATTCCACCGTTGGCAGATCGTGTCCAGTTGCAGGCGTTAGGATATCTGTCGACAAAAAGATTATAACCAAAATCATAGTAACCCGATGTTAAATTTAGGGGTGGCTTATTGTGACCGCTACTGTATGGAACGGCCCCGACGCCATTGTAGATACAACGATTGTGATTAGAAGGGTCAGATGTCTTTTGCATTTGAGAACACATTTCATAGTTCACTGCATCCCTTTGAACTAAGATCATGTCCTTAGGTGGGATGGGCACAAGCACAGAAAAATTATCGACCTTACTGTCATTCAAAGGTTCAACCCATGTTTCAGTCCCATCATCATGCACTAATGCCAAAGTGTATCGATACCGCATGGGTGATGCAGCCACATTGTCATCTTTGCAATTCAAAACGCCGATTCCAGTAAAGCTGCAAGCCAAGCAGGAAGTCAGAGTGGTGTCACTGCAAGCGCTGCTGGCACTGGTGTCGATAGATAGACCTTCTTTTGTGCGGATCACGACATACTTTGTTGTCGAGGGCATTGAAGTAAAGCTATTAAATGCCACCTCAACATGGCGAAGGCTTGGGGATTTATCAAGAATGCTGGGATGTGGATTTGAACCTGGTGATTCACCAAAGGCCCGAATGTTCATGACATTTCCCCATTTAGCTTTAGAAATGCCTTCGTCGTGATATCCTTCAGTGTCTGTGTTCACGGTAAATTCAACTTCGTTTCCGTCCTCTTTTTTAAGAGAATTCACATAGGCCTGCGCTTTGATCAAATATTTATAACCTACCTTTAAATTTTCAATTGTAGCAGTGAGATCACTTCCAGTTAAAGTTTTAACAAGAATTGGGTCGACGGATTTATTTGCCGGTTGCAGATAAATGCGAACCTCATCTGCAATCGGTGTGGCGTTGGCCATATTAATTTGCAAAGAGCTTCTAGTCAGTGGGCTGACTGTATCAATTCCAGCCCACGCCAAGGCTGAAACTTGTTTTGAATTTGTTTCTTCAACGCCTTTGGTGTCAGCAGCTCTGACGATATAAGAATAAATAGAGCCCCAAGAAACAGTACCATCGACATAGGCGCTGACTGTACTTGGTAACGAAGCTAAAAGATTTAATTTTTTACCTTGGACACGATAAACTTTATAGGCAGACACTTCTTTGCTTGATGAAATCCAACTGACTTCGATTCCGGTGACTTTATTTTTAGCTGCAGCGGCCCCCGCAAAATCCTGGGGTTTAATATCACTACTTGCTGCAGAGCTTGACTGACTTGTGCTGGAATTGCTTTTCACTTCTTCAAAACAGCCCGAAAGCGAGATGGTCAAAGCAAATAAAGAAAAAGTTAGGATTAAATTTTTCATTATTCAGCCTCGATGGCGCAATAGGCGCCAGCCTCAGTGTTAAAATTGCTACGAAAATGAAATCCCCATCGTCCAGTTCCTCCGCGTTCTCCAAGTGTTAATTTTGTGTCAGTGTTCGTATGAAATCCGAAACTATCATTTCCGCCCATTCCCCAGAATTGACCACCATATAATCCGGCGGCCGTTAGATCGACAACATTCCATAAATCCTGAGCAACCGTGCCAACCCAAGCAAAAAGCGGTACGCCAAGTGGAATGATATATTTTGATCCCGTCGTGGCTGTGCTGCTATTGTTAAGAGTTGCACTCGTAGCAGTACCATTAACTGTTCCTAAAGTTGGGCCCTGAATATTGTCAAATTTGTAGCCGATAAAATCCTTTGCCCCGTCATCATAGGTCGACAAATCACCTCGCAGAATCATCGGGAATGAAGTCGTAGGATTTTCCCTGATAAACTGATCTGCAAAATAGATATTCACATTCCCACCTTGAAAAGGAATGTAACCTTGAATTCCAAATCTGGACTGACAGCGAATATTTTCCTGGCGACCAATAAAATACTGCTGAGTGCTTGGATAGGTGATTCCAAAATTTGTGATTCTGGATTTTGAATTGGATAGACTTGTGAAATTTGAAATGCTTGTAATTTCGGGCACTGTGCTGTCTGAACATTCGTACTCACTGACGCCCACCCAACCTTTTTCTAAGGACAATCTGGATCTCATGTCAGTGATTGCGTTCGGTTCACCAGAAAGTGTAGCTGGTGCAAAGGCTGCTAAATATTCACGGCGGCGTATCATTCTTTTTTTGCCATACTCTGTTTGAAATGATTGGCAGATCGGGAATTCATCATCGGATCCAACATTGCTGACAGTCGGAACATATTTGTACCCATTTGGTCGTGGATCCAAGGTTAAAGCCTGTTGATACTGGGCATCTGTCAGTGCGCTAGTGGCAGAAACATTCATCCAGCTGCCACTGACTTTGACGTAGCAACTATGGGTCCATTTTCCTAGCGCATAGTAAACGTTGCCATCAACGCCAATGGAATTGGATGGTGGGGTGTTCACGGCCCCATTCCAAATTTCACCGAAACAATCACCGGCAGAGGCCGCGGCGCCACACATTCCACCAGAGCTTGTCGGTGTCCAATTGCAGCCAACACGGTAGCGATCGGCAAAAAGATTGTAACCAAAATCATAGTATCCAGCATCCAAGGTGATGGGTTGTTTGCCTGGGCCAGTATTATAAGGTCGATCACCAATTCCGTTGTAGGCGCATCTTTGTTTTTTTCGCGGATTCGAAGCTGTTCCCATTTTTGTGCACATCTCATAGTTAGCGGCATCACGCTGAACAAGCACCATATAGTTTGGTGGTATATGCACACTAAATCTAAAATCATTGCCATTCGATTTAGGCAATTCTTCTGACCATTCGTCTGACGTGACAGGATCAGATTTAACTAAAGTCACAGCGTAATCATATTTTTTAGGAGGTGCGGCCACATTCGTATCTTCACAGCGAAGTGTCGTCGTATTGGTCACAGTGCAAACAACACAAGAAGTGTCAGTCGTATTTGTGCAAAGTGCGGTTGTTGTGGTGTCCATTGCGTTTGTTCCTGCAACGCGAACCAGTTTGTATTTTGTTTGGCTATTGGCATTCACAAAGGGAAGCCATGTGATTCGAACCCTGCGATCCTGGGGATTTTCCATTTGATTGGGAAATTTTAACCAAAATGTTGGGTCTTGAATAATGGTCGGAAGCTGTGGCGCATTTGGAGCCAGTCCATAGGCTTGAACATTTAAAACGCCTCGGTAGGCATAGCTGCTATCATTGACATCACCACTTCCGAAGCTATCAGAATAAGTTTGTCCTTCAATATAGGCTGTATTGCCATCTTCCGCGTTTAAGTATTTCATATAGGCATTCACAGTGAATTGATATGTGACGCCAGAGCGCAGGCCTGAAACATTGATCGAATAGACATTTCCTTTGATTGAAGCCACTTGTTTGCGTGCGAAGGCGCCACTTTTTGGTGTCGCGTAAACCCTGACTTCATCAAAGGAGCCTGTGCTACTGACCAGACCAATTAGGGCCGAGCTCTTGCCAGTGATTTTCACAGAAGAAATTCCCTCGAATGCAATAGATGATTTGATTATGTCATTCGTGTCTTCGCTGTCATCAATTCCAACAGCGCGCACTTTGTAAGAATAAACTTGTCCAGAATTTAATCCAGAATGGACAAAGGTTGTGATATCAGAAGAAACTTCTTCCAAAAGCGTCCATTCCGAAACTTTAGTCACTGAATCTTGCAAGAGGGCATAAATTCGATAGGCGACAACTGTGCGATCTGCCGCCGACCAAGTTAATTTGATGGCCGAAGGTGATCCACCAAGATTTTGTGCGGTTTTTACACCTTCAAACCATGAATTGCTAGAGGCCTGCGAAGAAGGCGCTTTGCCACGATCTTCTAAACAACCTGCAAGTGAAAGTAGAAACATTGCAAAAACAAAAGTAGACAAGAAATTAATAATGAATAAATTTGTCTTGGATATATGTTTCATATATTTCCTATCGGCCAGTGCTTTCGATGAGTTAAGAAATCTAGTCCAGCTATTTTCGTTTGTGAATAATAGTGTGGTCGTAAAAAAAAATGACCTCAGGACTAAATGATAATATAAAGTCATTCTGTCGCTTTTTGAGCCAATACAAATTATTCTTTGTAAGTGAAAAAGACATTCTTCTTCGTATTGGTGCTTACGCTTATTTTGGATCAAGGACAGGCGCAAGAAAATGCTCAAGAATCGCTTGGTGGAGATGAAAAAATATCTGTTACTAGTGCCTATTTAAATAATATCTATGGCGAAAAGTGGAGGGGTATTGTTTTTTACTGCCATCCTTATTGTGAATTTATGACTGTCAAAGAAACAAACATTTGGAAGCCAGAGCCCGATCAAAGGCAAATCAAAAAAAACGAACTTAAGTTTATCGAACAAAATGATCCGCTCTACCCTTTGCTTGTGGCAAAGCTTCCAATATTGCCATTTATTCAACAAAATGAAAAAGCAAGTAAAGATTTAAAATCGAAAAATTCCACCGAAAAGAAAATTCCACCCTTTGCAAAAAGTCCCTTTGATTTTTTATGGTCTGTGCAAATTGGACCAGAGATTATATTGAACTCGATCAAATCAGATACCCAGGTTCAATCAGGCCTTGCTTCGACAGCTGCTTTTCCAAATTATGGTGTTAATATTACTTTAGCCAAGGGTAAGCCATTTCAATTATTTCAACAGTGGCTGCAGGTGCAATTTCAGATTTACCAGTCAGGAAATTTAGGCTATTCCATGGCGGATTCAGATCTTAAAATGAATCGGCAAAATCAGACCTTGGATCTTACTTTTTGGTCTATGAAAAAAAAATACAAATGGGGCGTTGGGTATGTTCAAAGAAGTATTAAATATTTGCCAAGTATGAGTTCACTTCCCCATTATCAAACTAGTCAGACAGATAATATTTTAAAATTAAGTTTTTTGTTTTGGAAAAGATGGCAATTTGATTTCGAGACTATATTTTCGAGCCAAATCAATGACAGCCAAAACTTTAGAACTCAACCATTAAAAGTATCTGGTTTTGGTGTCAATGCGAATTACTGCAGTAAAGATTATGTTAGCTTCGATTTGCATTATGGATTTTGTTCTGGACTTTACTGGCGTTCACAAAGTCAAAAATCGAATTTGAATGAATCCTATTTTGAAGAAAAGACATCTTCCATTGTGATGACAGATCTTGGTGGTAAAATATTTTTACGCTTTGGCGGGGATTTTTTTCAATGATAAAAGCTTTGGCATTTTTACTTTTATTAGATTATTCGGGCTCGATGGATCAAACTTTAAATGGAAAGCCTAAAATTTCGATCCTCAAAAGCCAAGTGGGGGCTTTGCTTGAAGGGGCTCGCCCCGAAAGTGATGCCCAGGCCATTATTTTTGGATCAGAACCCAAAAATGGCTGTCATGATCTTATCAAGCTTTCAGGGCAAAATAAAAAAATAAGTCTTGCGATTCAAAAAACAAAATCAGGGGCTTTCGGTAAGACGCCCCTAAGTGATGGCTTGATTCAATTAACTGAGATTGCAATAAAAACAAAAACAAAAAATATTATTTCAGTCACTGATGGTGGCGACAGTTGTGGTAATGACCCGTGCAAGGCTTTGCTGTCTGCAAATCAGAAGCTTTCAAAGGCAAATCAAAAAATGAATTTGATTATTATTGGTTTTGATTTAAAGGGCGACAAAGGACAATTGTCGTGTTTGAAAGATTTAAAGTTAAGCCATTTAAATATTACCATGCTTGATGCAGGCAATGCTTCGGATCTTCAGCGCGAACTTAAAAAAGCTCAAGAATCAGCGCTTAGATTGAATGCCGACCTTGATCAGCAAAGTATGGCAGGTCATGGAGATGGGTCTATATCAAAAAACAAATCAAATTCCAATTCCAGTGACAAAGGAAAAGATGGGAATTCTTCAGCAAAGCCTGGGGATATCGCATTTGTCGAAATTGTTGGGGCTCCTGTCGAGGCTGCATTTTCACTTGCAGGGGCCAAGGACAATAGGCAATGGCATGGGGATTTTATTTTGGAAACAAAACCTGGTGAATATATTTTAAAGTTCGAAGACATAGAGGGAAGTTCAATGGATATTAGCCTTGCTGCGTCCCAGAAAAAACAAATTCCCTGGGGAAGTTTAATGAAAAATGCAAAGGCGTCAATTTCATTTCAAAATGCAAATTTTGAATTAAAGTGGACGCCAGACAATGATACAAAAAAAATTCATGGCGACGTCAAAGAGGTTGTTACTGAGGCCAGTGTTGCGGTTTCTGCTGAAGAGCAAAATGTCCAATTGCCATTTGGCAATTACAGTCTAGCTGTGATGAATCCGCCTTGGCTAAAAGAAAAAGTAAAAATCCAAACTAAAACATTTACTCGCGGTCAAAATCTAAAAATTAATTTTCGCGAAAATTGGAATACTGAAATCAATTGGATTGAAAACCCCCATCCTGATCGGCTTCAGGTCTTAGAAATTACTGATAGTCAGTCCAATACAGAACGTTATCTGTTGCCTACTGGTGTTCAATCAGTGCCTGTTTTAAAAGAAATGAAAGTGCGATTCTTAATGCAGTGATTTTGTCGACTAAAAAAATCATTACTGCATGCAAAGACCGCCACTGGACGCTTTTGTAATTGTTAGTTGCACATCACGCTGAACAGATCCTCCGCGTCCGTCAGACACATTTAAATGAAATGTTCGATTGATAGTCCCTGTGCCTGGGTTTATACAGCTTGGAAGCTTAAATGACCATGTGACATCTGTTATTCCGACTGGAACGAAGCTTTCTATCCAATTGTAGGAATAAGAGTCATTGGTTGTGTCTGGGTCAATCGATGAGAACGTCATATTATATTTTTTACTCCAAGTTGAACCACTCTTTGTGTCTTTTGAAGCATCAATACAGACGATGAATGTGCTTGTTCCGGAGTTTGCGGAACTTCCACCACAGCTTAAAGATCCAGAGGAAAGTCCAATTGCAGTTGGAGCTCGATTGACATTGTTTACAATGACTTGGATATACGATGTTGTAAACACGGTTGGGTCGCTGGCATTTTCAACAGTGAAACTAAAAGTATAGGTTCGTGTACTATTTGGGAAGGTGGCGTCGGCGTCAGTAAAGTTAGGCGTTAGTGTGTAGATAAGATCAGTGTTTCCTGTGCCAGTGTTTGTTACAGGTGTGGCCATCAGTCCTGCACGACATGTTCCACCGCCTTGCACGCTGCAGGAGGGTGTATTGACCTTAAAGTTGTAACTATCGATGGGGTCAATTGTGGCAGTTCTTGCGCGGAGATAGAAATTTAAATTTGTGTTTTCATAGGCATTCAGTGAGGTCGTTGGATTTACGCCATCAAACGAAAAATCCACAAGCATTGGGGCTGGGGCTTGATCAATATGAATTTGGAATGGATGGGTCACAGAAACTCCGCCATGGTCTGTCACAGTCACGCGAACAAAATAGTCCCCGGCGGCAGTCGCACTAGGAATCCACGATGCAATTAAAAAATCACGAACAAACGAGATCTTAATTTGTGATGTTGAATTTGAACTGTCACAAAAAGACTCGTAGGTTCCATCGTGATTTGCATCGTACTCGCAAAGAAATGTAAAATTCTTTTCGTCGTCATCGCCAATGGTGTAGTCTGGATCTTCAAACATTGTATCTAAATCAATTCTTAGATTTTGCATTTCTAATCCAGTAATTAAACTTGGAGGAGAAGCTTCAAGAACGATGGGTTGATTGACATCAGTCACATCAACTTGAAATGTGGACGAGTATCCAATCAATCCATTTGTATCTGTGGCCATAATTCGATAATAACACGTTCTGTGTGAATCATAGGCTGGTGAATTGTCAAAGTACGCAGAGCCCGCACTTGTTTTAACCACCCCAGGATTTTGTGGCCAATTGCATTTAGGGTCGCCATTGGCTTCCATCGTGTACGTAACGGCTGTTGGATTCGGAGAAGGATCGGTTGCAGTTCCCAAGAATGTCATTGCCATATTGACACCTTCGGTGACAGTCATATCGACGGGGTTGACTGTCCAAGATGGTGGGTCATCTGTGTTGATGATATTGATGGTGATCAATTGCGAAGCAAGTTCCGTTTTACTATCCAATGTTAGATCTGTCGGATCATAATACAGCGATAATTTTAATTGAGCAGTTCCATCACTTCCTATTTGTTGCATCCAGCTTGGCATGAATGACCAATCAAAAGTATATGTTCCACCAGTGCCAGCCCTGACTATATTTGATAAAATTCCAGAGCCTGCAGGCAGCTGTGACGAAATCGGAGTCACAGCACTTATTGTTAAAATGATGGGGTCGCCATCTGGGTCAGCCGCAGCAAAGGTGTAGTTGCTATTTAGGCCTTCAGAGAAGGTCATATTTGAAGGAATGCTTGTTATTACTGGAATACCGTCCGGAGAGACATTGATTGTTGCTAAGACTTCTTGGTATCCCAGTTTTGAATCGTTCACTAAAAAAGAAAAATTCTTACTGTAAGGGCTATTGCCGGCCGAGGCGGGAACTGTCCATTTTAAATTTCCAGCCGAGGAAATGGTCATTCCCGGTGGTCCAGAAACCAAATTGTATTGAATCGTTAAGTCTTCAGGATCGTAATCACGACATGAGGTATTTAAATCAATGCTTGCATTTCGATTGGCTTTTGCTGTCACAATCAGGGGGGAATCACAGACTGGGGATCTGTTTTTGTCTGTCACATTATACATAAATGAGAGGTTGCCATAGCCGACAGGCAGGGAAGAAAATTGAGGATTAAATTGATGAAGTCCCTTGTCGTCGTAGGTAAAAGTATAATCAACGCTTTTTTCACTGATCACAGTGGTCGATGAAAAGGTATGGGCCCAGCTATCTGGTAGAACAGCAGTGTGAGAGGCTTTTGGATCGACAAATTGGATTTGAATGGAAATTTTTTTTGTTTCATCGGAATCCTTAGTCACTGTCCCATTCAGAACCAAGTTCGGAGTGCTATTGGCAAAAATTAAACTTGGCGGAATATACTCAATTGCTGAAATTTGAATTGATGGATTGTCTAGCTTAACTAGATTAATAATCTGTTCGCGCAGTTCGTTATTAGACAAAATAAAATCCACAACGTTTGAAGTCGTTTTCTTTCTGCAGTCTGTACAGACAATTTCGGTCGCGCC
>DGYJ01000011.1:22394-23063 GCA_002396665.1 Bdellovibrionaceae bacterium UBA5009 | reverse complement strand
TACAGACAATTTCGGTCGCGCCAACAATTTGCGAAAAATGATTATATGAAATAAGTATGTTTTGTCCAAAACCCCATCTTAGGACCCAAGAAAGGGCCGTCGTCACATTCGAAATTTCAGCTGTTGAAAACAGCACTGGGGCTTCAAAGTAAAAATCACCAGTTTTTATTGGTGCGCCCGAAGCGCGAATGAACAGATCCAGATTTTGCGGTTGATCCGCTTGGCTTCGATTGCCATAGTCGCCATTAAATATTGTCTTTGGAATTTGTATTTTTTCTGAATCCGGCGCAAGTTGTGAGACAAATATCCCAGGATTTAAATCAGACTGTACCTGGTAGACATTTACTTGAGTCGAAGAGTTAATATACAAACCGTTATTGGATAATAGGGATGCGCTATTCGAGCTCGTCAGCTTGCTTTGGGTGCAAGCCAATAGATGAGGTAGAAAAAAAAGCAATATGAATTGCTTCATTGGAAGTTTCATAATCATTTTGTCGGTCGGTGGGATTTGCCTCCTTAGCCTAAAGTCCAAAGTTGTCGATAAAGTGAGGTCAGAATATTGCCTATCCTCAATTCTGAATTTGGAACGTATTAACATAATACGGATTATAAATTTGCTTTGTTAACTTGACGGCTGTTGAACAATTTTTGTCAACAACGGCTGCCTTG
>DGYJ01000011.1:2970-22214 GCA_002396665.1 Bdellovibrionaceae bacterium UBA5009 | reverse complement strand
GGCTGCCTTGGGTTTGCTGAGGTGCTAAAGCTGTTAAGTCGTATTTCGCTTCATTAAGAGTTTAAATTTAATCCATTTTGTCTCATCCTGAGACACCTCTTTGGCCCGCTCTTTGCCTATGTATCTTATAGGCGGTCAGATCTGCCAGAGGAGCACTTATGAAAAAGCTAACCCTATTACTTGTTGTCAGTATTGCCATGGGCCTTTCTGCCTGCGCAAAAAAGAAATCAAGTGATGCTCGAATCGGTGCAGGTTCTGGCGGGCGAGGTGATGCCGTTGCTTCTGATGGTTCAGGTGGCGGCGGTCAGGTGACTTCAAACTTAAATCCTCCATGTACTACACAATATCCCTATGCTCGAATTCTTCAAGACAGCGCTCAAGCCATTGGATTTAGAGCTTCCTATGTGAATTACTTTTCAGCCATTGATACTGTTGCCAATGTTGAATCTGCCTTGGGCGACCTGGATGGAACGGGTCAAACAAATGCCACAGGTGTGAACACTCAATTTCAATTCAAAGTCGTCAACGGTCAAATGACTTCATCGGTTTTGAACTTGATCGTCTATGATAGCTATTCAACACAAAGTGGAAACACTCCGATTCAGATCGGCTACAGTGCTGGTTCAAACAACAGCTACAATGCTAGCACAGGTCAGTTTTCGACAACTTTTACAGATGATTATGGATCAGTTGTTGTCAGTGGAACAGTCCAAGGTAATGTTGTTCGCGCCCAGGTGCTTTTTAACAACACAAAATCAGCAGATAATTCTGCCTTAAAATCTGGCAGCCTTGGCAGTTTTCAAACTGCAAGTTGTGCTGTAGTATCACAATAAAAATGACTACAGCCTTGTGGCAACTGTGAACGCTAACGCAAGCATCCCTTGCTTGACACTGAGGCCAACATCTTCGTCAATAGGACTATGCCATTTCGTTTCGATTTTAACCCTGATGTTTTAAATACTGTCGCCGGTGGGCGTTCTGTTTTGGATATGCCTCGATTGCATATTCACACTGACGAAGCAGCAAAATCATTTATCGAAAGCTATGGTTTTTCTTTATCCAACGAACACTCTGTGCAACAGCTTTTTTATTTTCATCGTCGTGCGGTCGTACTGATGACAGAGCGTTTAGGTTTTCAATTGGCAGATATCCCAGAAAAAATTCGCGAACCCAAAAAAATTGAAGATCTATTGTCTTTATTAAGAATGGCCAGTCAATCCCGCGCCGAAGATCAGATGATCATGCAAAAGTGGTCCTGCGCCATCTTAAGATGTATGCATGTTTTTGTTCATGCCGAAAGCGATCTGTTCAGCGCCTTTTCCCACGAAATTCAAAAGCAAATTATTACTCCATTTCAAAATGCTGTTCGTATGGATGGCAGTAATCACAAGCCCTATCTGGTCAGTTCCGCTGATGAAAATCAAAGGGTAGAGTTGTTGGATTTTGAAGTGAAGCCATTTAAAACTTCAACAAGTGCTGTGATTAAGTTGCTTGCTAAACCTGATGCAGTGGCCATGCGGATCTACGACAAGTTGGGTGTTCGCTTTGTGACCAAGGATCTTTTTGATTCTTTTCAGGTGATTCGTTTTATTGTTGAGCAAAATTTGATGAGCTTTCCCCACATCATGCCTGATCAGTCTTCGAATAATCTTTACCCCGCAGATCTTTTTGTTCAAGTCTGTGAAAAGGCTAAGGGGATGCCCGAAGCTAAAGATCGGGTGGCTTTGCAAAAGATTTTTGATGATGAAATGATCCATGCGGGAATATTTCGTAAACCCAATGATCAGTCATCAAAAGATTTTAAGTTTATTAAATTTATCACTCGTAAATTGATCCATATTCAGCCAGAAGGCAAAGAACGTTTTAGCTTTTTCTATCCATTTGAAGTCCAAATAATGGATGAAAAATCCAGGGCAGAATCGCAAAAAGGTGTGGCCGTGCACGAGGCCTATAAAGAAAGACAAAAGTCAGCGGCACGACTGCGGCTTTTCCCGGTGGGTCAATAATGTTTTTAATAAGGTGGCTGCGGGCCCTGCTTTTTTTGATTATTTTCCCCATCTACACAGTTGTTTGCAGCATTCTTGTTTTAACGACGAATATTTTGTTGAATGATCGTCGCATAGATAATGTCATTATTCGCACCTGGGCCCGCGGGACATGTTTACTGGCAGGGGTTTCAGTCAAAGTTCAGGGTTTGGAAAATGTTCCTGCTGGTGGCTGTGTATTCCTTTTTAACCACACCAGTTTTTTTGATATTTTTGCAATCTATTCTATTTTGCCAGAGCTTCGCTTCGGAGCGAAGGTTGAACTTTTTAAAATTCCATTTTTCGGTTATGCCATGCGAAGAGTTGGTATTTTGCCAATAGATCGTTCGAAGCGCGAAAAAGTTTACCGTCATTATGAAAAATCGCGGGCCAGAATCGAAGCCGGTGAAAAATTTGTTTTAGCTCCAGAGGGCACGCGCCAAGAGGCCGAAGTATTGGCCCCCTTTAAGGCAGGTCCCTTTGTGTTTGCTATAAGTTCAAAGGCCCCAGTGGTTCCCCTGGTGATTCGTGGGGCGGCCCCGGTGTGGCCAAAGAAAACTTTCTTTGTGAATATGGGTAAGTGGCATAGTGAAATTCAATTGAATATTTTGAGTTCTGTTTCAACTGATGGTGAAAGTTTAGAAACGCGACATCATTTGCAGCAAAAAGTTTACGATATGATGAATCCCTATTTTAAGACGACCCAGTCTGTTTGATCAGATGTTGATTGAAGGCTAATTCTTTTAAATCCTGCATCTAAAATAATTTGTAATTTATTATTTTTGTTGGTCTCGATTTTTAATATTTTAAGAAACATGGGTGCACGCGCAAAGCGATTTTCAATGGTCTCTGTCAGTCTGTCCCAGCGAATGTAGGGTTCAAAGCTTTTGCCTTCATCAAGGCTGCGGTAGGCCCCCACAAACCAGCCTTTGCCTGGAATAATGGCCACGGGTTCGTTGCTATTGCCGAAGGTTTGGATTTTTTCCCATTCAAGCCCATCTTTGCTTTTGTAGACTCCATTGGCAGAAATCAGTCCTTTAAAACTTTTCGAATCAATAAATGAATAAGAAAAAATATCTTTTTCAAGAATTTGTGTGGTTGAAATTTTGACGACATCAGCTTTTGCAGGGGTATCGGTCACGGATTTGTCGCCAGGGTTATTTCTTTTCCACCAAACAATGCCATGGCCTTCGATGGCGCTGGATTTCCACTGTTGTCCTTCGATGCTGAGCAATTGGACCAGCGAACGAATTTGCGGCCCGTTTTCGATGGACTCCAGCATGAAAGCACGATGATTGTCGCCGATATACCCAGTGATTTCGGCTAAAGGGATAAGTATTTTATCTTCTGTGCGAACAAAATTGCCTTCGCGATTTTTAACACGCAACCAGCCCATCGTTTTGTGATGGGCCCATTTTGCGAAGTCCGCGCGCAGATAAACGTGATTCAAATCAACGAATCCGGTTTTGTTTTTGTATTCGACTTCAAGCCAATTGTTTTGAATTTTAAAATTTTTAAAAGTAGTTGTTCTAGGAATTGTGGTCAGGGGCTCGGATTCGTAGCTGGGCTTTTTTCTAAGAAAAGAATCAATAAAGTTGATGGCGTAGCCTGGGTCTTCACTCAGACTTTGGATGTCTGAAGATGTGACCCAACCAATTTTTTTTTCAAATTCGACCAGGGTCCAAAATTGTTTTGATTCAAGGATGCGAATATTTTTACCCTGGGAAATGGGCATAACCACTTTGGAAGAGGTGTGGGGATCTTTGCGGGCTAAAGTCATTCGAGTTGTTTGGGCAAGGCTGAGGAGCTGATTCTCTTTCACAATCTGCTGACTTGAAAGGTTGTAGCTGCGGCTATTCCATTGGCCTCGGTAGTCGGCCTGGGTTTGGGCCGACACGGCATACTTTTCAAGCTCAAATAAAGAGGCCTGCCCTGAGGGAAATTTGCTATCGGGGGTTTTGTAAAAGCGGATGGCTTCGGGAAGCTCCATGGAAAGGGCGGCGGGGGTTTTTGGGGATGCCAATGTCAAAGCAAGAAGAGTGGCAAACTGAAGAAGTCCTGTGGTCGATAATTGGCTGGCCGCGGGCAAAAGCAGAGACCAAATCGTGGATATAATTTTCGAAACAGGTTTTTTCTCGTCCATGAGGTTCTTTTATTGTCTGTCGAGGAGGCTGGTCTTCCAAGTCCAGTTATCACATCTTGATATTTAGGGCGCCACGGCTTTGACTGCCCCCATGAAATCAGCTAAATCTATGGGTTCATTTTTTGAGCTCAATTGGCTTTGGGTAGCTTCTTGTCTGCGGCGCTAATTTTAGCCAATAACGCAAAGTATAAAATGTTTGAAAATATTAATCAGAGTCACAATCGGTGACGGAGGACGAGATGGCAGTTTCTTTAGATCAAATTAAAAAAATTGGTGTTGTGGGCGCGGGGCAAATGGGAAATGGAATTGCTCAAGTGGCTTCGCAATTTGGATATCAAGTCTTGATGGTGGATGTATCCCCAGCGGCCCTTGAAAAGGGTGTGCAAACAATTGCAGGATCCTGTGACCGTTTGATCAAAAAGGCCGCAATGACTGAAGCTCAAAAGTCTGAATTACTTGGTCGAATTAAGACTTCGACGTCATTAAAAGATTTGCAAGATTCAGATGTCGTGATCGAAGCCGCAACAGAAAATATTGATTTAAAACTTAAAATATTCAAAGAGTTAGACGAAGTCGTTAAAGCCAATTCTTTACTTTGCTCGAACACTTCTTCAATCTCTATTACAAAAATTGCGGCGGTCACGAAACGTCCAAGTCAAGTGGTTGGAATGCATTTTATGAATCCAGTTCCCTTGATGAAATTGGTCGAAGGAATTCGTGGGCTTCAAACTTCAGATGAAAGCTTTCAAACGATCAAGGCTTTGTCAGAAAAACTAGATAAGGTTTTTGTTGAAAGTGTAAAAGATATGCCTGGATTTATCGTGAACAGAATCCTTATGCCGATGATTAACGAAGCTGTTTATACTTTGCATGAAGGTATCGCCAGCGTTGATTCCATTGATCAAGCCATGAAGCTTGGGACCAATCAACCCATGGGCCCACTAACTTTGGCCGACTTCATTGGATTAGACACCTGCCTGTCGATTATGAATGTGCTGTATGACGGATTGGGTGATTCTAAATACAGACCTTGTCCTCTTTTAGTTAAATATGTCGAAGCCGGTTGGTTGGGTCGCAAATCTGGGCGTGGCTTTTACAACTACGCAAAATAGTTTGACCTAGGATTTGAATTTCAAAATGCAGGCGCCGGCAAGGCGCCGATGAAGGTGGAGTAAATGAATTATAAATATATTTCTTTAACAAATGAGGGTGCTGTTTGGACCCTGGTCATTCAAAGACCAGAGGCATTAAATGCATTGAATGCCCAAGTCCTCAGTGATTTGGCTGATGCTTTTCGGCAGATTTCTGAAATGAGTTTTGATCATGCGAAGGCTTTAATTATTACCGGGGCTGGCGAAAAGGCCTTTGTGGCCGGGGCCGACATTAAAGAACTTTCTGAATTAACAGAAGAGCAAGCGGCAGCCTTTGCCCAGCGTGGGCAAAGTATTTTCCACGAATTAAATTTGCTCAAAATCCCAGTGATTGCAGCAGTGAACGGATTTGCATTGGGTGGTGGTTGTGAGTTGGCCTTGGCCTGTGATTTTATTTATGCCTCTGAAAATGCAAAATTTGGTTTGCCAGAAGTAAGCCTTGGTTTGATTCCCGGTTTTGCCGGCACTGTCAGACTTTCCCGCGCGGTAGGAATTCGTCGTGCACGCGAGCTGACTTTTTCAGGAGAGATGATTTCTGCAGAAGAAGCCCTACGCATTGGCTTAGTGAATAAAATTTTCCCGCTGGCACAATTGATCACAGAGGTAAAAAAGAAAATTGAAATGATCACGGCGAAGGCCCCTTTGGCTGTGGCTGCGGCCAAGTCTTCGATTAACCGCTCTTGGGATTTAGATGTTGAGTCCGCGCAAAAAATTGAAGCCGAGGCCTTTGCAGAACTTTTTCATAGCGAAGATGTGCGCGAAGGCACAAAGGCCTTTTTAGAAAAAAGAAAAGCCCAGTTCAAAGGTCAGTGATCAGGCGCAGTCGTTAAAATCGTCAAAGGAATTCTTGAATGTCGAAAAATTTGAAACCCTATCAAGCTCAAAATCCCATTCGCATTGTCACTGCGGCCAGTTTGTTTGATGGCCATGATGCCAGCATCAATATTATAAGAAGAATTTTGCAGGATTTTGGCGCCGAAGTGATTCATCTTGGACATAACCGTTCAGTTTCAGATGTGGTGAAGGCTGTTTTGCAAGAGGGCGCACAGGGTGTGTGCATCAGTTCCTACCAAGGCGGCCACATGGAGTACTTCAAATATATGAAGGATCTTCTGATTGAAGCCGGTGCAAGTTATGTTCGCATCTTTGGGGGCGGTGGCGGTGTTATTGTTCATGACGAAAAAAAAGAGCTCGAAGCCTATGGGATAGCCCAAATTTTTCACCCCGACGACGGGCGAAGACTGGGGCTAGAGGGCATGATTCAAATGATCATCGAGCAATGTGATTTTGATGTTTTACAAAAAGCCAAATCCCAGATTCAAAAATTTCCATTGAATCAATCAAAGCCAAGAAAATATTTTGATCAGATTTTTAAAAACGACCCCATTCCTTCTGTGGAATTAGGTCTGTATCTTTCTTCGATTGAAAACGGGGCTACTGCATCGGTAAGTTCTGGCGTTTCCTTGGCGACAAAATCTAATCAAGTGGGCCTTGGTGTTGACGAGTTGGGTTTAAAAAGTTTTTTGACCTCTAAAAAAGCAGTGCCAGTTCTTGGGTTGACCGGAACGGGTGGAGCTGGAAAATCCAGTTTGATCGACGAACTTGTGCAAAGATTTTTAAATGTTTATCCGAATTATAAAATTGCAGTGGTCTGCGTGGACCCTTCCAAAAGAAAAACCGGAGGATCGCTTTTAGGGGACCGAATTCGCATGAATTCTCTCAGTCGATCCAGGGTCTTTATGAGATCCTTAGCGTCCCGTGGTTCGGGTCGGGAAATCTCTGACAGCCTTCCTGAAGTTGTGAAGGCTTTGAAACAATTCGATTTTGATTTGATCATTGCCGAAACCTCTGGGATTGGCCAAGGCAATGTGGCCATTACTGAAGTCAGTGATTTGGCCATGTATGTGATGACATCAGATTTTGGAGCCCAGTCACAGTTAGAAAAAATCGACATGATTGATTTCGCCAATGTGATTGCTGTAAACAAAGCGGATCGCCGCGGGGCCCAGGATGCCCTGAGGGATGTAACCAAGCAATTTAAACGATCACGCAAAATTTTTGATGACAGCGTACAAGTGCCTGTCTTTTTGACCCAGGCCAGTCAGTTCAACGACGGCGGTGTGAACAAATTATTTTTTGAAATTGCGAATCAGTTAAACCAAAAAGCAAAATCATTTGATTTGCCAGAAAATTATTTTCAAATTTCTGATCAGCAAAAAAAGAATATGGTTTCAAGTGATGAGCATATTATTATCCCAGCCCAGCGCCAAAGCTACTTGGCTGAAATTGCCCAAACGGTTCGTTCTTACAAACAAAAAGTATTATCCCAAGCCGCCAAAGTTGAAAAGTGGGGTGGACTTGTTTTATTGCAAAAAGATCTTGAAATCTCGAACGAAAAATTTGCAAGCCTCAAGAAAAGCTACACTTCAGATTTAACAGAAGAAGAAATCTCTTCCATCGAAGGATGGGACGGGCTGAAGAAAAAATACTCTGGCGACGAATTGGTTTTTCATGTTCGTGGCCAAGAGATTCGCCAAAAATTAACGACCACATCTTTAAGTGGAACAAAAATTCGAAAAGTGGTCTTGCCCCATTTTACCAGCTGGGGGGATCGATATAAATTTTTAAAACTTGAAAATGTGCCTGGTGAATTTCCATACACGGCGGGTGTATTCCCGTTGAAGCGTGAAGACGAAGATCCGAAACGAATGTTTGCGGGCGAAGGAACACCAGAACGCACCAACAAAAGATTTCATTATTTATGCAAAGGCGAAACGGCCCATCGTTTATCGACAGCCTTTGACAGTGTGACTTTGTATGGTCAAGACCCCAATGAACGCCCAGATATTTTTGGGAAGGTCGGTGAAAGCGGAGTAAGTATTTGTTCCTTAGAGGACATGAAAAAACTTTATGCAGGCTTTGATTTGTGCTCGCCAAACACCAGCGTCAGTATGACGATCAATGGTCCAGCGCCAATGATTTTGGCCTTTTACTTTAATGCAGCCATTGATCAGCAGGTTGAAAAGAAAGAAAAAGAACTGGGCCGAAAATTATCAGACAAAGAGTTTGAAGACGTGAGTGCATGGACTTTGCAACAGGTGCGGGGAACTGTACAGGCTGATATTTTGAAAGAAGATCAAGGTCAGAACACCTGTATTTTTTCAATTCAATTTGCATTAAAGATGATGGGTGATATCCAAGAATACTTTACAAAAAATAAAATTCGAAATTTTTATTCGGTCAGTATTTCGGGTTATCATATTGCAGAAGCGGGGGCGAATCCGATTTCGCAGCTGGCGTTTACTCTTTCCAATGGGTTCACCTTTGTGGAGTATTATCGTTCGCGCGGTTTGAACGTGGATGATTTTGCGCCCAATTTAAGTTTCTTTTTTAGCAACGGACTGGATGCAGAGTATAGTGTTTTGGGTCGTGTGGCCCGACGTATTTGGGCCATTGCCATGAAAGATTTGTACAAGGCCAATGATCGTTCGCAAAAATTAAAATACCATATCCAAACCAGTGGCCGCTCACTGCATGCGCAAGAGATCGACTTCAATGATATCCGCACCACGCTGCAAGCCTTGCTGGCCTTAAATGACAATTGCAATAGTCTGCACACCAATGCCTACGATGAAGCGATCACCACACCAACAGAAGAGTCCGTTCGTCGTGCCATGGCTATTCAGATGATTATCAATCGTGAATTTGGCGTTTCTAAAAACGAAAATCAAAATCAAGGAAGTTTTTTCTTAGAAGAGCTCACTGACTTGGTGGAAGAAGCTGTCTTGACTGAATTTATGCGCATCAACGAACGTGGCGGAGTATTGGGGGCCATGGAGACCCAATATCAACGCTCAAAAATTCAAGAAGAGTCTCTGTACTATGAGCACCTTAAGCATGACGGCACTTTGCCAATCATTGGGGTGAATACATTCATTGATCCTAAAACTTTGCAGGCTGATTATGTGCCACCAAAAATTGAATTGGCCAGGGCTTCTTTCGAAGAGAAAAATCAACAATTGACGAATGTCTTGGCCTTGCAAAAATCAAAAGCTGATTTTTCACAAATAGCCTTGAATGATTTGAAATTGGCAGCCTTAAAGGGCGAGAATGTTTTTGTGGCCTTGATGAAGGCCGCGAGGGTTTGTAGTTTGTATCAAATGAGCCAGGCTTTGTACGAAGTCGGCGGTCAGTACAGACGAAATTTGTAATGTGAATATTTTTAATTTAATGACCATCGCTTAGATGAATAGAAAATGGAGAGTCTATGAATAAAATGTTTTTGAAAATTGCTTCAGTTGCACTTTTGGGCTTTGTTTTGGCCCAGTCTGTATTTGCCTTAGAGATTGAAAAGAAAAACTTTCAATATGGAAAAGATCCAGAATTTGAAGGCTATCTGGCTTATCCTAAATCTGTTTCTAAAAAAACTCCGGCCATACTTGTGATTCACAATTGGATGGGCTTGACTGATCAAACCCGCGAAGCCGTCGATCGTTTAGCTGGATTAGGTTATATTGCCATGGCCGCCGATGTTTACGGTAAAGGTCAGCGTCCCAATGGCTTTGAACAAGCAGGGCAGTTTGCGACTAAATACAAAACGGATCGCAAACTATTCCGTGAAAGATTAAACGCTGCTTTGTCAGAACTTAAAAAACAAAAAAATGTAGACACAAATAAAATTGCAGCCTTGGGCTACTGCTTCGGTGGAACTGGGGCCATTGAACTTGCGCGAAGTGGTGCAGACCTTAAAGGCATTGTGAGTTTCCATGGTGGATTAGATAGCCCAACACCTGTCGATGGACAAAAAATCAAAGGCAAGTTGATCGCTTTCCATGGAGCCATTGATCCCTTTGTTCCGGCAAAAGATGTCGATGCATTTGAGCAAGAAATGCAGACTGCAAAAGTGGATTATCAATTGATCAAATACGGCGGTGTCGTGCATTCTTTCACAGAAAAAGCCGCTGGCGACGACATCAAAAAAGGCTTCGCATACAATAAGCAGGCCGATGAAAGATCCTTCGAAGCCACAAAATTATTTTTAAAAGAAATTTTTTAAACTTTAATTTATAATTTCAAATATTTTTTCGGCAATACGAACACCATCGCAGGCAGCAGAGGTGATGCCGCCTGCGTAGCCAGCGCCCTCTCCGGCGGGGAAGAGTCCTTGATGGGAAATGCTTTGTAGACTTTCGTCGTCGCGGGTGACGCGTACTGGGCAACTGGTTCTGGACTCGACACCATAAAGTTGGGCTTCGGGGCTTAAAAAACCTTTCATGGATTTGTCAAATTGCTGAAGTCCTTCGCGAATTTTTGCTGTCATAAATTCTGGTAGAATTTGATCTAGGCGCACGGGGATTGTGCCCGAAGGTGAAGAGCCTTTTCTTGTTTCACTTATTTTGCCACTCATAAAATCAGTCAATAATTGTGCTGGAAGTTGTTTTGTTCCACCCAATTTTTGAACACTTTGATAGGCCGATTGTTCAAGCTGTCTTCGCAAATTCATTCCGCCCCAAAGATCTTTGCCAAAAAGCTCGTTGGAAACGCTGACCACAATGGCAGCGTTGGCCCAGGGCGAATTTCGATTGAAGTTGCTCATGCCATTGCAAACAAGTCCATCTACTTCAGTTCCACTTGAAAGAACGAATCCCCCCGGGCACATGCAAAAGCTGTAAACGCCGACATCTTCTTTGTGGTCATGGTAGGCGAGACGATAATTTGCACTTCCAAGTTTTGGATGTTCAGACCACTGTCGATATTGAATTTGATTGATGGTTTTTTGCGGATGCTCGATGCGAAGACCCATGGCAAATGATTTGGACTCTAAAAAAACACCGATTTGCTTTAAATGCAGAAGCATATCTTCGGCGCTATGACCAGTGGCCAGGACCACATGGGGTGACAAAAAAGTTTTTCCGTGCTCAGTTTTGATTCCAGAGATTTTGTCACCTTCGACAAGAAGTTCTGTCACCTGGGTATTATAATAAATCTCGCACCCATTGGCTTTAAGGTAGTCACGCATTTTGGGGATCACACGGCGAATTTTATCTGATCCCACATGGGGGTTTGCAATGTATTGAATTTCATCAGGTGCGCCAAACTGAACCAGGCGATGCAAGACATAGGGGATGTGATCCGATTTTATTCGCGTGATCAGTTTGCCATCAGAATAAAGACCGGCGCCGCCTTCGCCATAGCAGACATTGTTTCTACGGTCGAGCTCACCGTAACGCCAGTAGCGATTGATGCCCTTAATACGTTCCGTGCTTTCAGAGCCCCTCTCGAATACGAGGCAAGGAATTCCGCGTTCAACCAATCGAAGTGCCGCAAAGAGTCCCGCAGGACCAGTGCCGACAATGATGGGCTTTGTCGTCGGCGTTTTTTTTATTTTTTCTACGGGGAAATTTTGTTCTGGCAGTTTTTCGCCAGCCTCAGCAACTTCGACTGTATAAACAAAGTGGGCCGAGTGGCGTCTTCGGGCATCCACGCTTTGGCGACGGACTCGATAGGCAGAATAATTAGGCACAAGCCATTGCAACTTTTCTTCTAAGTTTTCATCAAGCCCAATTTGTAAATTTTCTATAATTTTAGACAAGTGCCCATCGCTTTTTTTGTTCAATCAATTGGGATATAGAATTAAACCAGCCCTGAGTTTTCTTCAAGTCGCGTTTAAGAATGGGCCTGATTCTGCTGATGACATTTGAAAAGTTTATAGGCAAAATCGCCCCATGAGTTTTATTACACTGTATCTTCCTCGAAAATTATTAAGTCGCTGTGTTGGTCTTTTGGTCCATGTGCCCTTCCCCCTGGGATTGTCGACGGCCTTCATCTGGATTTTTTCATTTTTTTATCGAATTCGAATCGATGAAGCTGAAAAATCAATTTCGGAATACCCATCTCTTGGTGATTTTTTTTGCCGCAAATTAAAACCAGGTCTGCGACCTATTGCCAATGGAAAAGTTGTTCATCCTTGTGATAGTGAGGTTGTGCAATATGGTTTACTGAACCAGAGTAAATTGATTCAGGCCAAGGGTTTATCTTACCGAGTAGATCAGTTGACCAATGATCCGGAAAGTTTATCCAAGTTTGATGGTGGTTATTTTGTGACCTACTATCTTTGCCCGACGGATTATCACCGGGTGCATTCGCCGATAGATGGAATGGTGACACAGACGATTTACACCGAAGGTGATTTGTGGCCCGTCAATAAATGGAGTTTGAATAATATCCCGAATCTTTATCCTAAGAACGAAAGAGTTTATGTCGAACTTGCGACAGAGTACGGGGCTGTGGGAGTTGTTTTTGTAGGTGCGACGAATGTGGGATCTATCGAATTAAGCTATGATCCGACACTAAAAACAAATCAAAACCGAGGACCTAAGAGAGAGCAACAGGCTCCGCCTATTGAAATAAATAAGGGTGATGAACTGGGTCTTTTTAGAATGGGTAGTACAGTGGTCGTTTTATTTTCTAGGGATTTTGTTTCCAAAATCCCTAGTGATTCTTTTAAAAATCCATTTGTTAAAGTCGGTGGGGCCTTTATCAGTTGATCACAACAGTTTGTGATTGAGGCTGACCATTCATCTGAACTTGAATTTGCTGTTGGCGTCCATCTTTAAGCTGAACCAAGATTGTGTAAGCTCCTGGGTCCAAAACTTTAAAGTAACTTCCAGCTGCATTTGTGCGGAATGGTTTTTCGCCTTGAGTTTGTTGAATATTCAAGACACCAATTTGTGCCATGGCGGGTTGATTCGTGCGACCATCAACAACTTTTAGACTCAATAAATTTTGATCAATACGATTCAAGAAATAGGCCCAGGCTTTGCGATGTTTCGCAACCGTGGCCGCTTTGATATCGTAAGAAGGTTGGAACTCTTGGTTCACTTCGAAAGTCAGTGCCAAGGCGCCGAATTCTCCGAACATATAGCTCATAGAATCGCCGTCCACAGAGTACAACAATTGCCAAGGTGTGCCTGGAGTATAGGTTCCGCGGCCATCATCACTTGGTAATATTTTTGCGACTTCGGTGGCTACTTTTGAAATCAATGCATTTTCGCCAGTGACAACGCCACGGCATCCGTAAGGGTAAAGCACTAATTCACTGTAGGAATGGTAAGACAATGAAGCTGTTGGTTGGACCAGTTGTCCTAGTTTCATCAAAGCTTGGGTTTCAGGTTCTGATCCGCCAGATGGACCACGATAATCTTGTCCGCCTTGGCTACCAGATGATCCATTGCACTTATTCCAGTTGAAGGAATAGTTACGATTGATATCAACACCAAAAGTGTTTTTGCCATCGCCACGGGCATTTTTTCGCCACATGCTGTTTTGAGTCCATACGATATTATTTCCATCCACATTGAGCATCGGAACAACCCAGATATTCCAACGCTCAAGAACCGGTGACCATTGACGGTCTTTGCGGGCTAAAGTTCCAAGCACGCTTTCGGCAACGTCCATGACGATTTCTGAAGTCATCAATTCACGGGCGTGGTGCATACCATCGAAAATCAAACTTGGTTTTTCAAGATTGCGTGCATCCCGGGCATTTGGAGTTGTTGAAAGAAGCAAAGCCCAAATAGCACGGCCTTGAAGAGAAGTTCCGATCTGTTCTAGGCGAGTCCATTGCGGAAACTGGGCATTCAAAGCTTTAAGCTTTTGTTCCACTTTGGCAGGGTTTAAGTAACGCTCGTCCATTTTTTCTTGGCCAGGGGCTAAGCCTTTGCTGGCAGTCACTAAGCCTTTGAGTTTAGTTTGCTGAAGTTTAAGGATTCCAGCGCTGTCAGTGATGACTTCAATTTCACCCTTTTTCCAGCGATAACCGGCAACATCGTAACCTTGTTGTCGAAGCCATCCCGCATAGCGGGCCATTTCAAATGGGCTTTTCACTGGAACCGTCATAACGTAACGGACCTGTTGCCCTTGATTTCCTGTGATCAGATTCAGTCTAGATGGTGATGCCGTCGTCAGCGCTGCTGAAGATGCAATCACTCCTAAAATCATTAAAGATTTTGTAATTATCGCTTTCATTGTTCCCCCTCGATATAATATCGGATCGCAACTTCAGGGGGAAAACAAGGATTCCATGTTATTTTACGCGCAGGGGTATGAACATTCTGTCAGTGGGGTTTCTTTTATTGTTACCCGAGTTAGAAATCCTGGCCAAAGCGGCGTGGCCTTTTCAAAAATCCATCGGCAAAGATTTTCAGATGTGGGGTTGTTGAGGCCGGGGACATCATTCAGTGTTCTGTGATCCAGCTGTGATAACAGGGGCTGCATTTTTGACGAAATTTCGTGGTAATCAATCACCCAAGCTTCAGGCTGTTTTAAAGGTCCTTGAAAGGTCAAAATAATCACAAAACTATGACCATGGATGCGAGAGCAGGGGTGATCCTTCGAAAGATGGGGTAAAAAGCGCGCAGACTCGATTTGGAATTGCTGTTTCAATTCATATTTCATATATTGGGCTCCAATCCCGAGGTGTCCATGGAAACAACTACATTATTGCTTGCGAAGGAAAATTTCAAATTCTCTGCGGGACATTTTTTGATTTTTGATGAAAAGCATGCAGAGCGTCTGCATGGTCACAATTACCAGGTTCGCGTTGAAATCACTGTGCCCAGCACAGAATCCATGGAGTCCACGGGTTATTTTGTCGACTTTACGGATTTAAAAAAAATGATCAAAACCAGATTGGATCAATGGGACGAGATTGTTTTATTGCCCGGTTTAAATACTGAAATGCTATTTGCCGAAAAGGACGAGTCCTTAGAGGTTCGCTTTCGCGAGCGTTTCTATGTCTTCCCAAAATCCGAAGTGATTTTGCTGCCCGTGACCAATACCTCTGTGGAGCAGCTATCCCGAATTCTAGCCCATGATTTCTTGGCCTTGTTTAAGAAATACAAAGTTCATCGCGTCCAGGTTTGTGTCGAAGAGACCCGTGGCCAGGGGGCCTGTACGACGGCTTTGTCGTAATTCACTTCGCTTTTAAAAATGACAGAAATTTACGAATTCTCAAAAATACTTGCTAAATTTAGCAATATTTGTTATAGTATGATTAATGAATCGCCGAGAGTACGACATCAGCATTACAATCAATGAACTGAGGATTAAGAAAGTCATAATTGATCCTCATTATGAGTTAAAGCATGCTGAAAGTATTTCAGACGAGATTATTTTGAAGTTGGTTCATACTTTGGATGGCCAGGTGGTGGAAGCCGAGGACGTGTCGCCACCGTATTCATATTTTAGCCGGGATGGCATTTCGCTGGAAGGCAAGCTCTATAAACTTGTCTGGCTTTTAGAAGATGATCAAATTTACATAGGCATAGTTAATGCTTATCGGAGGTAGAATATGGGAATGCCTAGTCGCGCAGAGATTGAGAAGGCTTTAAAGAGACTAGAAAAATCTGAAGGATCCTTGGCCCCACCAGAAAATCCAACGCCATTAGAAAGCTTTCGCTTTGAATTACAGCAGAAATTTGTTTTGTATAAGCTTCGGAATAAGGTTTCTCAGAGGGAGATGGCAGAGCTTCTTGGTGTGGACGAAAGCAAAGTCAGCAAGCTTTTAAGGAATCGACTTGAAGAGTTTTCGACCGATAGAATGATTAATTTACTTGGTAAGATTAGCCCTGGGATCAAACTCAAGGTCGGCTAGTCTTTTCACCTCGTTTTCAATTGCTTCGCAAGCTTAAAAAGCCCTTTTCAAACCCCCATGGCCAGAGTTATTGTCATCTGCATGTCAAATTTGAATCAATGGGCCGAACATACACTGAATAAAACAAAAGAATGCGTGATCGATTCTTTTGCCGGGCCATTGCATCTTCAAGAAAGACTTCGCGAAATGGGGCTTTCCACAGGGCTTGTGATCAAAATCAAAGGCCGCGCTCCGTGGAAGGGGCCTTGGTTGATCGAGTATTCTGAAACCGTATTGGCCATCAGGGAACAGGAGGCTCAGTGCTTGATCGTGAAGTCCCTGTAACAAAAAAAATAAAAAAAGTAGCTTTGGTGGGTTCTCCGAATTCGGGTAAGACGACGCTTTATAATTGGCTGACCAATTCCAATTTTAAAACAGTGAATTATCCTGGAGCCACGGTAGAGTTTGCCTACGGCAATGTGAATCCAGCCCTGGGTTCGGATTTGATTTTCATTGATACGCCGGGTGTTTATAGCTTTCAGCCTAAAAGTCGCGACGAAGAAGTGGCCATGGATGCCATTTACAATAATTCAGTGTTTGGTGAAGTCGATGGTTTGATTATTGTTGTCGATGGGACTCAGCTTGAAAGGCATTTGCTTTTAGCCCAGCAGGCTTTGGAAACTGGATTTCCATTTCTGTTAGTATTGACCATGCGGGATATTTTGCAAAAGGCCAATATTGAACTGCACAAAGAAATTTTAGAAAAAGAATTCGGCGCGCGGGTTGTTTTTTTTGATGGCATGCTGGGGCAAGGTCTGCAGGATGTGATTTTAGAATCTGCCAATTTAAAAAAAACATTAAGCATTGAAAAAGCCTCAAAGTGGAATGATCAAAAAAGTGAACAACTCAGTGCAAGACGACAGGTCCTTGCCACAAGGTCCCTTCCGAATTGCGAGAAAAAAACCTTTCGTCACCAAACTGATCAAGTGGACAGTTTACTTCTTCATCCAGTTTTTGGATTGATATTCTTTTTTGCCTTAATGACAGTGTTGTTTAGTAGTATTTATTGGGCGGCAGCCCCGTTTATGGATTGGATTGATCAAGGCTTTTCGTGGACAGCGCAAACGGTTTTGGAAAAATTTCCTGATCAGCTGTGGGCAGAATTTTTTGCCAATGGTATTTTGACAAGTTTTTCTGCGGTGTTGGTTTTTGTGCCGCAAATTTTTATTTTATTTTTTGGAGTTGGCTTATTGGAAAGCTCTGGCTATTTAGCAAGAGCTGCAACATTGATCGACAGACCCCTGGCTAAAATTGGATTAAGTGGAAGATCCTTTGTTCCTTTACTGAGTGGCTTTGCCTGTGCGATTCCAGCCTTGATGGCCACTCGTAATTTAAGTTCAAAACGAGATCGACTGATCACTCAGCTGGTGATCCCATTGATGGCTTGTTCTGCCAGGTTGCCAGTGTATGCTCTTTTGATTGGATTTTTATTTCCGGAGAGTCCCTTGTTTGCGGGTTTGGCCTTGGCCACGCTTTATCTTGGGGCCTTGGTTATTGGCGCAGTGGCCTCTGCAATTTTAAATCGAATGATTGCAAAAGATCAAAGTGGTTACTTTATGATGGAGCTTCCGCTTTATCGTCTGCCAAAGATGTCAGTGATATTGACACAGTGTTTTCAGCGCACCAAGGCCTATGTTAAGCGTGCAGGGCCCGCAATTTTTATTTTCGCCGTTGTGATCTGGTTTGCCACCAATTTTCCGAAGTCAGAAATTCATGAACAACAATTGCAACAAAGTTATGCGGGCCGTGCCGGGCAGGTGATCGAACCTTTGTTTAAACCCATGGGTGTTGACTGGCGTGTCGGTGTTGGTTTGATTTCGGCCTTTGCCGCAAGGGAAGTCTTTGTTTCTTCTTTGGCTGTGGTTTTTCAAGCTGCCAATGATGACGAGGCCACCCAGCAAGAGGCTTTGATTAGTCAAATGCACCAGGCAAGAAATTCTGACGGAGAATTGATTTTCACGATCAGCTCGGTGATTGGATTATCAATTTTTTTCATGATTGCTTTGCAATGCATGACTACAGTGGCGATGATGCAACGTGAATCGAACAGTTGGAAGTTAGCAATCGTTCAATTGATTGTGTTTAATGGTGTCGCCTATGCCCTGGCCGTTGCAGTGGTGCAGGGCTTAAGAAGCTTTGGGGTCGCCTAGTCGAAGTGCTATTGGTGTGGCTACTGATCGCGCGCCCCGCCCAAGCTTAATTTTTATTTTAATTTGATGTAAGTGTCTTCATCATAGCCAAAGCAAATGATCTTTTCTGACTTTTCCAAAATTGGTCTTTTAATCATGGATGGTTGTTCGATCATCAGCTGGATTTGCTTTTTCTTGTCCAGGCTTTCGAATTGCTCTTTCAATTTACGAAATGTGGGACCTTTTTTATTGACGGGTAGTTCTCCAAAAATTTTGGCCCAGCCCTCGATTTCAGAGGCCGTCGGTGGGGTTTTCTTAAAGTCGACGAATTCGTAATCAATTTTTTTCTTTTCTAGGGCAGTCCTTGCTTTTTTGACTGTATCGCAGTTTGGGATTCCAAACAGTTTATAACTCATGGCTTACTCCAGTTGGGTTGACTTTGCCTGAAGATATCAGAGACTAAACAATGTTCAATGTCGATTTTTCTAAAAAGGACAGATATCTATGAAAACTTTTATCATTTGTTTTTTGTTTGCCAGTTTAAGCTTAGCTGAAGAAGTTGTGAATTATACAATTCAAAATCAAAGCCCCGGATTGCGTAGCAGTTTCGCTTTAAAATTAGAGCTTAAAAGTGATCATCAAATTTTTGCAAGTCTTCAAAAAGGATTTCACTTTAATGAAAAGGCCCCCAATGGTCTTCGTGTTCAACAAGAAATCGTTAAGCCATCATCTTTGAAACCAATGGAATTAAGTTTCGAAAATCTGAATCAAAATTTGGATCAAGCAAAATTATCGCTGTACGTTTGCGATGATGCCGTGACCTATTGCGAGACCCATCAGTTTACCATATCGTCGGTGAAGAAAAAAACAGAGATTAAAAAAGAATCATCCTTAGAAAAATCTAATTCTGTAAAATCTTCTGGTGAAAAATCAGCACCAAATCATCAGAGTTTGAAAATCAACAAGCATGGATTTATTGAACAAAACTTTCAAAAGGCCATTGATCTTGCCAAGTCAAAAGGTAAATTGCTTTTGGTCGATTTTGGCGCAAGATGGTGTCCAGGATGTGTGCGTTTAGAAACAGAAATTTTTGATCAAAAATTT